>JAWOAO010000032.1:0-2840 GCA_046498485.1 Marinobacter sp.
ACCTCTTTGCCGGTGCCTTCCGGCATCGGCTTTTTGACGTAATCACCGGGCTTATCCATCACCAGTGCCTAGGTCCACAGCACAATCACGTCGTCAGCCTGATCCGGGAAGTGTGGCTGACGGTTGCAGGTGAAGCTCATCAGCCACGCTGAATCGGTAAAGGTAATGATTCCCCCCGTTGCCGTGAATCGGGAATAGGGGTCGTTGACCGACAGTTCCCTGAGCTTGTCCATCAACGGGGAGGGCCTGCAGGTCAGGGTGACGGACTCCCAGGTTGAGCCGGGTATGTTGCCGCAAAACTTCTCCGGCCGGCCAAACACGTCCGATTGCTGCGCCAGGTTTTTCCACAGCTGCCAGCCGGAACCCGGGCCTGCCTCATCGTTTTCTTTCAGTTCCGGCGCCGTGTCGTCATCGCCGTAGGCGGTGTCTTCGATCATCGAACCGGTGGTGATCAACACCAGGTCGCGCTCACCAACGTTAAAGGTCTTGTCTCCCTCGCTGCCATGGCACTGGATCGCCGTGACCGTTCGGGTGTCACCAGAGGTTTCCATCTCCAGGTTCTCGACAATGGTGTCGTACTGGATGTTAACACCCTGATCCTTCAGCCAGTCCATCAGCGGGCGCACAAAGGCATCGTATTGATTGTATTTGGGAAAGACCAGCGAGGTCATGTCGTTAAGCCCGTCCATCAGGTGCAGGAAACGGTGCATGTAGAGTTTCATTTCAAGCACGGAATGCCAGTTCTGGAAGGCAAACATCGTACGCCAGAAGGTGTAGAAGTTGCTGTTCAGAAACCCTTCGCTGAACCATTCCTCTACCGTGATGTCGTCCAGATCCTCCTTACGCGCCAGCAGAAGCCTGACCACTTCCAGCTGCTGTCGCTTGGTCAATTCCATGCTCGAAAAGTCCCTGATCTGGCCCTGCTTCTCCAGCAGCCGTGCCTTTGACCAGTTCTTGTCGGCATCGTTTACGATGCGGTATTCATCCAGCACGGTAAAAGGTTCCGGCAACTCCAGAGCCGGTATCTCCGAGAACACATCCCAGAAATTCTGATAGGTCATCTCCATTTCCCGGCCACCGCGCACGATATAACCGTCTTCGGCGTTGCCGGCGCCATCCAGGGAGCCACCCTCGATGTCCTGCTCTTCCAGGAAGGTGATATTGCCAGCCGGCATATGACCGTCGCGAATCAGAAAGAAAGCGGCGGACAGGCCGGCAATACCACTGCCGACAATCCAGGCACGGCGGTCGGCAATGCCTGCCGTGGGAAGCGGACGATTGTTGACATAGGCACCGTGCAGATCCGCTGGTGGCAGCGGCCTGTCGATACCGTTGTGTAAGTGCTCGGAGGATGCGTCCGGGGTGACACCAACCCCCTGCGCCGCCAGCGCGTCGATATGGGCTTGCAGTTTTGAAGGTGCTGCTTTGGGGGTATCTGAAGTGGCCATTCAAGGATCTCCTTTCCTGAGAGGTGAGAAGCGCTTTCGTGCTGCAACGTTGTCTTGAGCGGCTCCAGTAACGCGGGGCTGTCGCCAGTTTGAATGAAGCGCCCGGCCGGTCAGAGCGGCTGCTTGGTCGGCCGGATGATAATCTCGTTGACGTCGACATCCGCCGGCTGTTCGATGGCGTAAGCAATCGCCCGGGCAATCGCATCGGGATCGATGGCCATCTCGTACATTTCATTCACATTCTTGGCAGTATCGGGATCGCTGATGGTGCTGGTCAGCTCGGTCGCCACGGCCCCCGGCGAGATATTGGTGGAACGGATTTCTCCGTCGCCTTCCTGGCGAAGGCCTTCGGAAAGCGCCTTCACGGCATACTTGGTTGCGGAGTAGACCGCGGACGCGGGAAAGACCTTATGCCCGGCCACCGACGACAGATTGATGATGTGGCCGACATGCTGCTCGCGCATGGTCGGCAGCACCGCAGCAATACCATAGAGCACGCCCCTGATGTTGACGTCGATCATCTTGTCCCATTCGTCGACCTTGAGCTCATCGAGCGGCGACAACGGCATCAGGCCCGCGTTGTTGACCAGCACGTCGATGCGGCCATAGGCGTCCTTCGCCGCCTTGGCCAGCGACTCGACCTGAGCGCGGTCAGTAACGTCGGTGACCTGGTAAATAGCATCACCACCCTGCTCCTTGATCGCGTCACGCAGCTCCACCAGGCGTTCCTCGCGGCGGGCAGCAAGCACCAGCTTGGCGCCACCCTTGGCCAGACGGTGGGCGGTGGCTTTACCGAGACCACTGCTGGCGCCGGTAATAATGACGACCTTGCCATTAATTTCTGACATGGGTTCTTCTCCTGTAAACATGAATGATTGCGTGCTTTCAGCCGGTGTTACGCCGACTTCATGGCGGTCAGGCGGATTGCATATTTTGCGCCAAACCGTCGTGACGGCCTGTTGTGGCGGCCTCCGCCAGTACATAAGCCACGTCCGCACGGGAGGCCTTTGCGGATTTGTCGACCTCCTCGCCCAGGATCACCTCCTTGCTGCGGCCGTTATTGGTCAGTGCCACCGGGCGCAGGATCGAGTAGGTCATGCCAGAGGCCTTGAGGTATTCGTCCGCTTCGTGTTTGGCATTCAGGTAAGGGGCTATGTCGCCGGTGGGGTTGGACTGGTCTGCCCCGATCGAGCTGAGCATCACGAAGCGTTTCACGCCTGACTCATCAATAAAAATATAATCTGCGTCCATCCCTTCAAGTTCTTCAATAAGGTTCCGGCGTACGGTTTGCGTACTAAAGGTAGCGTCCAGAATCACAGGCTTACCATCTCTCAAATAGTTTATAGCGTGATCTTGAAGGGCCTGGTACGTTTTTCGCGACATTTCCGCCGA
>JAWOAO010000080.1:0-2720 GCA_046498485.1 Marinobacter sp.
ATCGGCTATCGCACCGTCACAGACCTTGGCACATATGTGTCACATATACGTCACAGGAGCTTTTCGCCGTTCCAGACGCAAAAAAGGCAGACCAGTAAGTTACTGATCTGCCTTTCTTTTATATGGTAGCGGGGGCAGGATTCGAACCTACGACCTTCGGGTTATGAGCCCGACGAGCTACCAGACTGCTCCACCCCGCAACAAACTGTTTGTTTACCGAGACTTGCCTCGATCAACGTGGCGCAGATATTACAGCCCACCCCTGCACCTGTCAATCGATATTTTCGAACAAATCCACCGGATAGGCCAATACCTCGTTCTGCCCTCGGGATTCACATTGGTAGAATCCGACGGTTGCTATGGCCTCCTGCACCGGGCGGAAAGACCGACGGTGTTCAGGGGTGACACCGAGCCTGGCCAGGGCCTCGAGATGCACCGGTGTCGGATAGCCTTTATGCTGCGCCAGACCAAAGCCCGGATAGCTCTGCTCAAGCACGACCATTTCCCGGTCGCGGGTAACCTTGGCAATGATTGATGCGGCACTGATGGCGGCAACCCGGTTGTCACCTTTCACCACCGCCTCGGAGGCCCAGGTCCATTTGGGGCAACGGTTACCATCCACCAGCACATACTCTGGACGGATAGAGAGGCCATCAACGGCCCGCGTCATCGCAAGCATGGTGGCCTGATAGATGTTCAACTGATCGATTTCAGCCGGCTCACAGCGGCCCAGACTCCAGGCGGCCGCCTTTTCGACGATTTCGTCGTAGAGTTTCAGGCGTCGTTTTTCGGTCAGTTTTTTGGAATCGGCCAGGCCCTCGATCGGACGCTCCGGGTCCAGTATTACGGCGGCGGTTACCACGGCGCCGATCAGCGGGCCGCGACCAACCTCATCCACGCCCGCCAGGCGCCAGCCCTGGTACTCACACTCAAACGGTGGCAATTCTTTACCGGCCATCAGCGCCGACTCTCCAGCAGACTCGAAATCGCCGACGCCGCCCGCTCGTCGGCGTTCTGTCTGAGCGATTGGTGCAGTTCGGTGAAGGCGTGATTTAACCGCAGTCGTTCCTGATCGTTCTCAAGTCGCTCCAGCACCGCCGCTCCCAGCGCCTCTGGCGTGGCATCATCCTGCAACAGCTCCGGCACCAGCTGCTTCTGGGCGAGCAGATTGGGCAAGGCCACCCACGGCACCTTGATCAGTTTAGACAGCAGCTTGTAACTGAAATTGCTCAGGCGATAACCCACCACCATCGGTTTTTTCAATAGCATGGCTTCCAGCGTCGCGGTACCGGAAGCCAGCAGAACCACATCGCTGGCAGCCATCACTTCCCGCGACCGACCGCGAACCAGCGTGACCGGCAGTTTCACCTCAAGCGATGCCACCAGGCCCTGGACCTGCTTTTCCCGGTCCCGGTTGACACAGGGGATCACCAGTTGAATATCCGGCCGCCGGGACTGAAGCCAGCGCGAGGCTTCCAGAAACAAGGTGCCCAGCCGCTCTACCTCTCCGCCCCGGCTACCGGGTAATACCGCCAGCACAGGTTTGTCGACATCAAGACCAAGACTTTCCCGCGCTGCGCGAGTGTCCGTCTGCATGGCAATTCGGTCGGCCAGCGGGTGCCCCACGAACGCCACCGGCACCTGATGCTCTTCGTAGAAACGAGCCTCAAAGGGAAACAGCGTCAGCATCAGGTCAACCGATTTGGCAATCTTGAAAATGCGTTTCTGACGCCAGGCCCAGACTGACGGGCTGACGTAATGCACGGTGGGAATACCGGCTTCCCGGCAACGGCGTTCTATCGCCAGCGTGAAGTCCGGTGAATCAATGCCGATAACCACATCCGGCGGGGTTTTGAAAAAGAAATCCAGCAATCGGGCCCGGATGTTGAACAACTCCCGGATACGCCCCAGCACTTCCACCAAGCCCATGACCGACAACCGCTCCATAGGCACCAGTGAATGCAAACCTTCAGCGACCATCTCATCACCCCCGATGCCGACAAAGCGGGCATTCGGGTAACGATGACGAAGCGATCGGATCAGGCCCGCACCCAGGATATCCCCCGATGCTTCCCCTGCGATAACGCCGACGGTCAGCTTACGGGCACTGATCGGGTCAGCCTGAGAGTGTGCCACCGGCAGCCTCCAGCGAGATCAGCGGATGATGCCGCGATCCGATCCCCGGAGCGAGTCAATCAGCGGGCGAACCTCCGGCACGTCGGGAAAGGTCTGTTCAAGCTCTTTCAGGGCCTGCTCGGTGGTCAGGCCCTGACGATAAATCATTTTGTAGGCGCGCCGCAGGGTCAGCAGGACGTCTTTACTGAAGCCTCGGCGCTTCAGACCTTCAACGTTCATGCCATGGGGCTGGGCCGACTGGCCGCTGGCCATCACATAAGCCGGAATGTCTTTCAGAATGATACTGCCACCAGCGGCCATGCTATGCGGGCCGATACGACAGAACTGATGCACCATAGTGCCACCACCCAGAATGGCGTAGTCGCCGACGGTGACATGGCCAGCCAGGGTGGCACAGTTGGCCAGAATCGTGTTATCGCCAACCCAGCAATCATGAGCAACATGCACATAGGCCATCAGGAGATTACCGTTACCGATCCGGGTTTCGCCCCGATCCTGAATGGTGCCCCGATGAATGGTGCAGTTTTCACGAATGACATTGTCATCGCCGATGACCAGAGTGGTCGGCTCACCGGCGTACTTTT
>JAWOAO010000192.1:0-5454 GCA_046498485.1 Marinobacter sp.
GGCGACGGCATGAAAGAAGGTATCGATATTGGCCCTCTGATCAATCAGGCCGGCTTTGACAAGGTAAAGGCCCACCTGGAAGACGCGCTGGCGAACGGCGCCACTCTGGTCGCCGGCAAGAAGCCGGAGGAGCTTGGTGATGGTCTGTTCTTCCCGCCCACCGTGGTTATGGGCGTTGACCGCGACATGCGCTGCTACCGGGAAGAAACCTTCGGCCCGCTGGTGCCCATGGCGCTGTTCCGCTCTGAAGAAGACGTTATCGAGGCCGGTAATGACACCGAGTTTGGCCTGGCCTCCTACGTGTTCACTGCCGACGCGGAACGTGCCCAGCGCGTAGCTGCCGGCCTGCGTTTTGGCCATGTCGGCTGGAACACCGGCACCGGCCCGACCCCGGAAGCGCCGTTTGGCGGCATGAAAGCCTCCGGCATTGGCCGGGAAGGTGGCCTGGAAGGGCTGTTTGAGTTTGTCGAAGCGCAGACGGTGCCACGCGGCTTCTGAGTCGGTGGTTTCTGAACAGAAAAAGGCGAGCCTCGGCTCGCCTTTTTGCATTTTACTGACCGGCTATCAGGGGGTCAGGATCACCTTGACGCTGTCATCCACATCCGTAGCGTCGAGGTAGCCGATAGCACCCGGTGTCGATGACACCTGCGCTTTCATGGCGGCTGCGTTGCCGGCTTCTTCCGGCGGCTGACCACGGCCGGTGAACACTTGCTGGGACCAGAAGGCCTTCAGCTGGGCATCGTTGCGACCGGTCACCTTGTCGTGAAACTCGGCACGACTGGCGTTGCCTTCCGGCAGTTCGAACGGCTTGGCGTTCTGGCCATCCGGCAGCGCCTGGCTACGATTCAGGTACAGATCGCGCACCTGATTGTCAGCAATACTATCCGGTCCGCCGGGGTGGCCAATCACCACAACCTCGGCAAAGGCGAGAGGGCTGACCAGCAAGCTGGCCGCAAATAACAGGCTTAGCTTTTTCATGGGGCCTCCTTAGAATGCCGAGTCAATTTTAACGGTGTAGACGTTGGTGCTGTTGGTGTTGCTGTTGAGCAGCATGTATGTTGTGTTCAGGTTGCCAAAACCGTTTTCAAGGCCACGAACGTGGGTAATGTCCGCTTTAATAGCAACACCCGGAGTGATGTCCCAGCGGGTACCGACGCTGTACTCATTACGCTGGTAGTTGAGGATTGATTCAGGAACACGGTTAGGAATGAAGTCACCCGAACGCTCATCATCGTCTTTGCTTTCTGACCAGCCTGCGACCACGTAGGGTGTCCAGCTACCGAAGCGATGGCCAACGGACAGGTAAGCGGAATCGGTGTCGGCAAACTTGCCATCGACTTCGGCGCGGGTCACTTCACCGATGATCTGCCAGCTGCCGTCGTCATAACTGAAGCCCAGCCCGTAAAAATTGCCTCGGTCACCGTCAGCGAGCTGGGTTGTTTCGGGCTGCAGCTTAATTTCATATTCTGCGGCCAGTGCTCCCAAGCGAGTGGCATTAATTTCGGCTTCACCGGTGGCTGCAATACCTCGTACGCTCCACACATAATCCGTCCAGGTCAGGTTCAGGCCAGCTGTGTTGCGCAGTTGAACATCACCGGAGTTACCGTCTTCATCGGTAAAGCCGGTAAAGAAGTTGGCGGTCAGTGAGGAGTTGTCAAAGTTGAAGTTGTAGGTGGCATCGGCACCGACGTAGCTGGTCACCGCAATCGGGCCGTACACGCTCTGGGGCGGGCGAACCCAGGGCTGGGCATAGCCGACTTCCAGCGAATCCGAGTACATGAAGAACGGGATGCGCATCTTGCCGGCGCGCAGTTGCAGGTTGTTGGTGGGGCGGTGGCTCAGGAACGCCCACTCCACATTGGGCTCCCAGTCGTCAGCGCCACGGCCGACCAGCTGCATCACAATCTGGCTCTTCTGGGTGACGTCAAACGTGCCCTGCAGGGGGAACAGGCTCAGATCGTTCACTTCAGATTCTTCAGTAATGCCCGCGTAGCCGGCATCGTTACTGGCACGGGCGTAGCCGGTGCTGAAAAAGCCGTTAAACCGCACGCCGGTGTCTTTCGCCGAGTTCAGCTGCTGCTGCATGGAGTTCAGCTGCTGCTGCATGCGCTCCAGGGTCTGCTCAGTGTCTTGTGCCAGTGCCGGGGTTGCGGCAATCGCCAGCGCCAGAGGCGCGACGGTAAAAAAGCTCTTCATCAGGAATATCCTAGTCTTTGGTTATGCATTAAACGCGAAACTGGCCGGCCACACTTTGTAATCCATTGCTTACGTCCTGGATTTTGCGGCTTACGGTGTCCAGTTCATCGGTACTTTCCATCACGGCCTCGGCGTTGCGATGCATATCGCCCATGTGGCCGGTGACTTCCCCGAATGTGGTGCTCTGCTCATAGGTGGCAGCGGCAATCTGTTCATTCAGCGCGCTGATCTGCTGAACACTGTCCAGAATTTTGCTCAGTACTTCACCGGATTCGGTGGTGGCATCCACGCCCTGGCGAGCCATCTCGACACTGCCCTGCATGGAAGACACGGCATTGCCAGATAGCTTGGAGAGTTCGGAGATGACTTGTTGAATCTCCCCGGTGGCCTTGTGGGTGCGCACGGCCAGGCCACGAACCTCATCGGCCACGACCGCAAAGCCCCGGCCATGCTCGCCGGCCCGTGCGGCTTCGATAGCGGCGTTCAGGGCCAGTAGATTGGTCTGCTCGGCGACGGTCTGGATGGTTTCCAGCAGGCCGCCGACTTTCACTGAGAAGTCGTCAAACTGATTCACCAGGCCGGCGGTTTTCTCGATCTCGGCCATCAGATGCTGAATGGTCTGGATGTTGCCAATGACCTTTTGCTGACCGGTGGTGGCGAATTTCGCCGCATCCTGGGTCTGGTCAGAGGCGGATGACGCAAACCCGGCCACCTCCTCAACACTCCTGACCAGTTCTTCAACCGAATTGCGAGTTGAGGAAATGGCTTGAGCCTGCTGACTGATCCGATGCAGGTTGGTCTGGCTGGTGCCGGCGAGATGGGACGCGACATCGTTAAGTTCACTGATGTCATTCTGGATGGTGCCAAACGACTTGTGCAGCTTTTCAACGAACAGATTGAACTGGGTAACCAGATCGCGCAGCTCGTCTTTGCCATCGTAGGCAATGCGTGAGGTCAGATCGCCTTCGCCGGAGGCCATGTTTCTGAGTGAGCTGATAATCTGCTGCAGGCTGCGGGAAATGGACCTGCCGATGATCAGGCTAAGGATGACCAGAACCACCAGGGCAACTACCAGGATAACCAGGGACAGAGTGCCGGCCTCACTGGAAGCAGAGATGGTGTCATCAATGGCCATGGTGAGCTGGGCTTCCATGGTGTTGCGCATCTGGTTCAGGTTAGTGTGCAGCTGCTCCAGCCGTTTGGCGTTAGCAGAGGCATCCTGGCCGATACGGCTGAAATCGGCGGTGCCTTCAATAATCGCGGTAGCCATGCGGGTGGCGTTGGTGTAGTAGGTTTCCAGATCCGTTCGGAGTTTGGCGGCCCGATCGTTCAAGCCGGGATTCAGCGCTGCAATTTTACCGAGGTTTTGGGCAATCTCGTTCCGTTGCGCTCGGGTAGCTTCCAGTTGCTGATCGTCACCGGTGGTGACGGCACTGTTAATCTGATTTTCAATCAGTTGCAGCAGGCCCTGGTTAATTGTGGACAGTTCAAGTGAGGGGTAGAGCTGATCCCGAACTTCACTGAGCCGCTCGGAGTTGTTGCGCTCGGTGATAATGGAAAATGCCTGACTGACCACAAAAGCAGCAATCGCCACGATCACCAGCAGTGCCAGTTTGTGAGAAATTTTTAGTGATGAAAGCATGGTTGCAGTCCCTGTCCGCCTGACCTACGACTTACGTCGGGTGGCATTTTAGGTTTTTTTTGAATGTCTGACACGAAATTAATGTGTCGTTGTGTTAAGCAGTTTATCGGCAATAGTGGCCGCATCTTTAACGATTACGTGTTTTGTTGAATTTGCGAGTGGCATACCCGTTCGCGAGTCGGCTTGCGGGAGCAAGGACGAACGTGGTCAGGCCTGATACAATGCCTGTAAATTTAACCAGTAATGAAGCCGATCTCCATGGATGTCTCCCTCATAATCGACCCCCTGAACGACGCCCAGCGCGAGGCCGTCACCGCCCAGAATGACCACCTGTTGGTGCTGGCGGGTGCCGGCAGTGGCAAAACCCGGGTGCTGGTACACCGGATTGCCTGGTTGATGACCGTGGACCGGGTGCCGCCCACCGGCATTCTGGCGGTGACCTTCACCAACAAGGCCGCCAAAGAGATGCGTTACCGCATCGAGCAGATGATGAATATTCCTTCCCGGGGCCTGTGGTTTGGCACCTTTCACGGTATTGCTCATCGCCTGCTGCGCTCGCACTGGAAAGACGCCGGCCTGCCCGAGAACTTTCAGGTGCTGGACAGCGACGACCAGCTGCGCATGGTCAAGCGGGTGATGCGGGAGTTTCAGATTGATGAGAGCCAGTGGCCGCCGAAACAGGCCCAGTGGTTTATCAACAGCCAGAAAGACGAAGGCTTGCGAGCGGATCACATCCAGGAAAACCCCGGCGACCACTTCACCAACACCATGCTGAAGATCTACCGCCAGTATGAAAAGCTGTGCCAGCAGGGTGGCCTGGTGGATTTCGGCGAGTTGCTGCTGCGCTCCCACGAGTTGTGGTTACACCGCCCGGAACTGTTAACGCATTACCAGAGTCGCTTTCAGCATATTCTGGTGGACGAATTCCAGGACACCAACACCATTCAATACGCCTGGCTGCAGGTGTTGGCCAGTAACCGGGTACCGCTGACCGTGGTCGGCGATGACGACCAGTCCATCTACGGCTGGCGCGGCGCCAAGATCGAGAACATCCAGCAGTACCAGCGAGACTTCCCCAACGCCCGGCTGGTGCGGCTGGAGCAGAACTACCGTTCCACCCAGATGATCCTGAAGGCCGCCAACGCGGTGATCGCCAACAACCAGGGCCGCCTGGGCAAAGAGCTGTGGACTGACGGCCCGGATGGCGAACCGATCAGCCTGTATGCGGCCTTCAACGAGCAGGACGAAGCCAACTACATTGCCGACTCCATCACCGCCTGGGTCAACGACGGCAACCTGCGCAGCGAAGCCGCCATTCTGTACCGCTCCAACGCCCAGTCCCGGGTGCTGGAAGAGTCCCTGATGCGCCAGGGCATTCCGTACCGGGTCTATGGCGGTTTGCGCTTCTACGATCGTCAGGAAATCCGCAACGCCCTGGCCTATCTGCGCCTGGTGCAGTACCACCAGGACGATGCTGCCTTTGAGCGGGTGGTGAACATACCCACCCGCGGCATTGGCGCCAAGACCCTGGCGGAACTGCGGCAATACGCCAGTGGGCAGGGCATTTCCCTGTGGGAATCCGCCGAGCGCCTGCTGGTTGCCGGCCAGGTTAAAGG
>JAWOAO010000264.1:0-4508 GCA_046498485.1 Marinobacter sp.
CCAAGGGCGTTGGTTATAGTATCGACATGGGAAAGTTTATCAGGGATGTTGCGAGCACGCTCCCGGGCCGCTTGCTCAGAAGTGTCTCTTTCAAAAAACACCGGCCCAAAACGGGCAGACAGTTCCTGCCATGAAAATAACACAATAACAAGCAGCAACGCGGCCAGGACGCCGCCCCCCAGCCACTTGACACCGGTGCCCAAACGGCGGTCGGATACCGGCGGTTTTTCCTCACGGGACGGTTGGGGCGTTTTAATGACCCGCGTTTTTGCAGCCGGGCGCTTTTTTACACTACCCGACTGCACATGCGTAATAGCTTCGAGCATTACCGGCACATCGGCAAATCGACCTCTCGGGTCCTTGGCCATCAAACGGTTGATCAAAGGCTGGTAGCGATCCAGTTCCGGGGGCAACTCCGGCAAGGGATCGCTTACATGCATGAGCGCAACGGCAAACGTGTCTTCCGCATCATAGGGCAAGGCCCCGGTGAGCATCTCGTAGAAGATCGCACCCAGGCTGTACAGATCGCTTCGGCCGTCCACACCCTTCCCCCGCGCCTGCTCCGGGCTCATGTAGTGCGGGGTGCCGATGCTTGTCCCGGTTTTGGTCATTACCGTCTTGCTGCCAATGGCCTTGGCAATGCCGAAATCAGTGAGCACCGGGGTGCCGTCTTTGCGGAACAAAACGTTTTCCGGCTTGATGTCCCGGTGCACAAACCCCTCTTTATGGGCATACCCCAGGGGCACGGCCAGCTGCCTGAGAATATCCACGGCCTCTTCAGGTGTCATGCCCAGGCGGATTCGGGCTTTAAGATCTTCCCCTTCCAGGTATTCCACCGCCATGTAGTGGTAATGACCTGATGCCCCAATGTCATATATGGACACAATGCCCGGATGGTTCAGGCGGGCCACGATGCGGGCTTCCTTTAAAAACCGCTCCCCAAAACTGGGATCAGCAGCCAACGCCGGCGACATCACCTTCAGCGCCACCTGGCGGTCCAGGGACTCATGAAGCGCTAAGTACACCGTCGCCATGCCACCATGGCCTATCTCGCGTATGATCCGGTAGCCGGGTATCTCCATAATAACTGTTCGCTTTCTCTCAAAAACAACAAAAAAATATCAAAACAATGCTGGGGGGTATGTAACCAGGATTACCTGGCTTTGACAGTCTCTGCCATTTTCTGGGATTGTAGCCGCATTGGTATTTATTCCCGCTCCTTTCGGCGCAAAAACACATCGCTCTCAAAGTCCTTAATCCCACCACCCACCTGATAGGCTGCTTCCAATTGGCGCTGGCTCAAACCATCTTCCTGTATATAACGCGGCAACCAGATGCGCCGGTAGGTGCCGGCGGTTTGATGAGGGCCGATTTCGTCGTGATTCAGGTTTATCAAGTCCGCCATGGGCCCGGAATGCTTTATTCGAACCCGTTGCCACCCGCCGTAGTCCGGCCCTTCGGAGATACGCACCAACTCTTTCACTTCTCGGTCTTCAACAAGATCCACCAGTGTTTTTTCATGCACCTGCAAAGTGCGGTTATCTGGAGAGTGCATAAAGTCAATAGATGCATCACTGACAACCAGCAGCCGTTCCGGGGCCTGCTTCCAGTCCACCCGCAATGGTGAATTGTCCGGCGGCAGGTGAACTACCAACAAATCAGCAATCAAAGGCGATGGCGGCGCACTGCCGTTTATGGATACAATTTCACCATCTTCTGCTACCAAAGTCAGCGGACCGTCAATCTTGGTGCGATAGATGGTCTCATGATCCTCACCAAGCTGCTCCCCACCCAGGTCGATAAGTGGCATGTCACCCCGTGAACCATGAAGGCCAAAAACAATTGCATTTAGAATGTGCTGATGATCTGCCGGCAATGCCCAGGCTGCGGGATCATCGGCCTTCCATGGATCAGTGTGAGGGTTTCCTGCAACAAAGGCCTCTACCGCCGCATTAAATTCCGGGGTGATTTGATCATGGCGCTTCCATAAAAGCCATGTGCGGTTGTCGTATTCAAATTGGATACGATCCCCCACCCGCAGGCTATGGTGTAGAATTTCAGCAACCCCATCGACACCTGTAATGGCTTGATACGCCGATTCGGATAGCTTGGCCTTGAGGCCAATGGGATTGTCTGAACGATTTTGTTCGTAGCGGGCCTGTTCGATGGCCAGTGCCTCTTTTTCATCTATCCACCGGTCATCTATTTTTCGCTGGTATCTGTCCAGAAAAAGAGTGAATGTATAAGGCCCGGTCTCAGAGTGTGTGAGAGTGGTCTCGGTAAAACGACGCTCATATGGTGACGTGACCAGGGCACCCTGCAAAGTGTAGTTATCAAATGGCAAGTCAGGCAGCTCAACTTCACCAGTGCCGATTTTTTTGCCGTCCATATATATGCTGCCGTCCTGGGGACGGGTGCGGATGATTACAAAACCACTGGTAGGGATCGCTTCAAGCTCAACGCTGATTTGAGAAGGTTCTCCGGCAAGGACAGTGATGTTCTTCTGGCGGTTAACATATCCCTCTTTTCGAAACTCAATAACATGCTCGCCTTCAGCGATCTTGTCGAGTTCCAAAGGCGTCTTCCCCCTCATCTTGTTGTTGACAAAGACCGTCGCACCATGGGGTTCAGAATCGGCCAAAAGCGTACCAAAGCCCTTACCCATAGGTATTTCAATGGTTCTGGCCTCCTGGCCGTCTATCTCCACAGAAACCTCCTGGGCAGCATACCCCTTCTTTTCCGCAACAAGGGTGTACCGCCCTGCCGGGAGAGATATTGTTTCGCCAGGATCAATTTGGCGACCGGTCTCCCTGATGATAATCGAGGCCCCGGGCGGCTGTGACTCAACCTGTATGGCGGTCTCGGGCGGGTCCGTTTCAGGCGCCTGCAATGATGCACATGCCCATAGTAAAGCGATTATGCAATACAAGAAACCATACCGGATAAATGTTTTTAGATTCATGCTTTCCTCGCTTTTTGGGGATCCATATTTTCAGCACTCCTACAGGCCATGCATGTCGTTTCCCAGAAATACCGGCCATAACGCCTTTCCTTTCGGCAAAGGGCGATTCAGGCCGATGACGGCCAGCAGGCCATTTTCATCAACGGTAATAATATTAAGGAGTTCGTCATTATTAATATCACCCAGAAGAGGAGATGCAGAAAAACCGGCGTCCTGACTCAACTTGACATTGAGCATCTCCTGGCCATCGGTTATATTTCTGACGTGCATCCTGCCGGACTTGTCGAGCAGGATCAGATCCGCAAGACCGTTGTTGTTCAGATCCATCAGTGCCGGGGATGCGTTTATTTCAGCACCGGCTTTACCAGACCAGATTTCTTCTCCGTTCTGCCCGTCAAGCACATGGATATCGCCATTTTCTGCCACAAGCACAACATCGGAAAAACCGTTACCATTGGCATCGCTGCCCAAAGGACTGGCGAAAAACCGTTTATTGATGCTGGCGCTCCAGACCGCGTCGCCATTTTCTGCATTTAAGGCTTTGATACCGCCGCCATCCGTGGCCACAATCACCAGTGAATGCGCCTCCGTTTTTATAAAAAGCGGCGACGCATAATGAACATCTGGCACTTTTGCCTCCCACAATTTCCAAACCTCGCCCTGCCTGCTCGACACAGCCAGCACCTGCCCGGTATCCGTGACTGCTACAAAATCAGGACGCCCGTCATTGTTAAGGTCTGCGACCAGGGGCGTAGTAATGGTTTTGCCCGAGATCAGTTCGGCCGTATCCCAGAGCGGCCAACCCCTGGAACCGTCAAGTGCAACCAGTCCCCGACCGGTTGCAGGAACGATGACATCGACGATGTCATCGTCATTGATGTTGGACAGTACAGGCCGGTTAATGATTTCACCCAGATCCAGGTCACCGGAAGACTGCCACAAGATCCGTCCCTTTCCGTTGAATGCCGTTACAATACCATCTGTGCCAGCGACAATGACATCGTTCACGCCATCACCGGTAAGATCCCCGGCTACGGGAGGTGCAAGAACCCGACCGCTGACATTTGCCTCAAAGATTCTTTTTCCCTCTTCCCCATCTATAGCGAAAGCGACACCTTCAATGGTGGCCACCATCACGTCCAGAAAACCGTCATTGTTGATGTCTGCCAACAAAGGTGTGGAAGGGTCCTTGTGGCCCAGTTCAACACTCCAGATCCGGGCATCCTGAAGCTCAGCAGCTTCAGCCCCGTTGTCGTCTTTCCCGCCAAGCAGCCCTGTTAAATAAAGCCCTGCAAAAATAATCGCAACAGCGGCAAATCCGATAAGACCAAAAGCCCAGGCAGGCAATCCTTTAGCGGCGGGCATGGTAATAGTTGTTTTGTCGGGATCGACAGAAGCGATCACTCGTGTGCTCGATGTTTTGGATTTACCAGGTCCGGCAAATCGCATTTGAATCTCACCGAACTTTACAACATCGCCGTTTTCCAGTTCTTTTTGCGAAACGGGGTTGTCATTGACAAATGTTCCGTTTCGGGAACCGACATCT
>JAWOAO010000289.1:0-2535 GCA_046498485.1 Marinobacter sp.
GCGATCCTGGCGCAACAGCCGGACAATGCTGTAGCGCTGAACGCCCTGGGTTACATTCTGACCATTCGAACTGAACGCTTCGAAGAAGCCCAGCGCTATATCGAGCAGGCCCTGGCACTGGATCCGGGCAACCCGGCCATTCTTGACAGTATGGGCTGGGTTCGATTCCGTCAGGGCGACACCGAATCCGCACTGACATACCTCGCCCAGGCCTGGGCGGCCCAACCCGACCCTGAAGTGGCGGCGCATTACGGCGAGGCCCTGTGGGTGAGCGGCAACGAAGAACAGGCCCGAATTATCTGGGAGCAAGGCCTGGAACAGGCACCGGAGCACGACATTCTGCGTGAAACCATTGAGCGCCTGACCGGTAACGGTAACTCGTGATGCGCACACACCTGCTCGCCACGCTGCTTCTGATCATCATGCTGGGCGGCTGCACCACCATCCAGCTGGAACCGCTTCCCGACGGCATGACCGAACAGCCGCCTGCCGACTGGGCCGAGCGCAGCTGGTCACTCAGCCAGTTTGACCACTGGCAGCTATCGGGAAAACTGGCGGTCCGCCAGCCCACGGACAGCGGCAGCGCGGTGATCAATTACTGGCAACAGCAGGGCGAGCAGTACGACCTGGCGCTGTCTTCATCCTTCCTCGGCATGGGCAGTACCCGCCTGCAAGGGATGCCCGGATTTCTGGAACTGCAACTGGCCAATGGCGATACTTACCAGTCTTCCGAGCCGGAAACCCTGGTACTTGCGGCCACCGGCTGGCTGCTTCCGATCGACAACCTGACCTGGTGGATTCGGGGCCTGCCCTCACCGGCCGGACATTTCCGTTTACTGTTCGACCACCAGCAGCAGCTTGCCATCATTTATCAGAACGGCTGGGAAATACGCTACGATCGCTGGCAGCCGTTTGTTGAAGACCTGCCACAACTTCCTGCCAGAATCACCGCCCTGAAAGACGACAAGCGCGTACGGGTGGTCATCAGCGACTGGCACCGCAAGGACTGACCACGTGAACCAAAGCATTACCCTGCCCTCGCCGGCAAAACTCAACCTGTTTCTGCACATCGTTGGCAAAAGGCCCGATGGTTACCACGCCTTGCAGACCCTGTTTCAGTTTCTCGATTACGGCGACGACATCACGTTTACCCTGACGCCCGAGCAGCCCGGCATACGCCTCTGCGAACCGGTGCCCGGGGTGCCGGATGACGACAACCTGATTATTCGTGCCGCCCGGGCGCTGGCGGCCATCGCAGGGCGGTCAGTGGCCGGCGTCAGCATTCATATCAACAAGCGCCTGCCCATGGGCGGCGGCCTCGGCGGCGGCAGCTCCAATGCCGCCACAACCCTGGTCGGGCTCAATTACCTCTGGCAGCTCGGCCTGAGTGAAGACCAGCTCGCCGACATCGGCTTGCAGCTGGGCGCCGACGTTCCGGTGTTTGTCCGGGGCCGCGCCGCCTTTGGCGAGGGCGTTGGTGAACTGCTCACCCCGGCCAACCCGCCTGAAGACTGGTTTGTGGTACTCAAACCCGACTGCGAAATAAACACCGGCAAGATTTTTTCGGCACAAGGGTTGACAAGAGACACCCCAAAAATGACAATAGCGCCCGCTTTTGAGGGAGACGCCTCGAGGCACCGAAATGACTGTCAGGGTGTGGTTTGCGAACTGTATCCCGAGGTCAAAAAAAGTCTGGAATGGCTTTCACAATTCGGGCCTGCAAGATTAACCGGAACCGGGGCTTGCATTTTCGGACGTTTCCCGACAGAATCCGCAGCCCGGATCATCTGGGAAAGCAAACCTTCAGGTGTCATGGGGTTCGTAGCTAAAGGGGTGAACAGATCTCCTCTTCACCAAAAGCTGACAGAGCTTAAATGATGCCAAAAGAGCACGATATTGGGGTGTCGCCAAGTGGTAAGGCAACGGGTTTTGATCCCGTCATGCGCAGGTTCGAATCCTGCCACCCCAGCCACCTTTCTCCTGCTTCCTCTGAATCCAACGCCGATACCGTGAAGGATGCCATCGTGTCCAAATTGATGATTTTCGCTGGCAACGCCAATCCTGACCTTGCCAGAGCTATTGCCCGAAAACTTAATATTCCCATGGGTCAGGCCACTGTAGGCAGGTTCAGCGACGGTGAAACCACTGTCGAGATCGATGAGAATGTTCGGGGCCATGATGTCTTCATCATTCAGCCTACCTGCTACCCCACCAACGACAACCTGATGGAACTGATCGTGATGGCCGACGCACTTCGCCGTGCCTCCGCAACACGTATCACTGCTGTTATCCCCTATTACGGATACGCCCGCCAGGATCGTCGCGTTCGCTCAATGCGGGTAGCCATCAGCGCCAAGGTTGTGGCCGACATGATCTCCAGCATCGGCGTGGATCGTGTGCTGACCCTCGATCTGCACGCTGACCAGATTCAAGGCTTCTTTGATATCCCGGTAGACAACATCTACGCCACACCGGTCATGCTCGAAGACATCGAGAAGCAGCGCTTCGAAAACTTTGTGGTTGTATCTCCTGATG
>JAWOAO010000162.1:0-2921 GCA_046498485.1 Marinobacter sp.
ACCCCGAAGGCCATAACGCCAACCTGACGGTGTTCTCGAATCAGTTCAGGGACAAGATAGAGCGTGGCGGAAGCATCCTGCACTGTGACGATGCCAACGCAATACCGGGCGACTGCGCTAACCTGGCCCCGGAATGGAACCAGCTGCTGGGTGATGACCAAACCTTCAGCCAGTTGGTCAATGTCGACAAAGCGGAGATCAATGGCCTGGAATTCGCAGGCCGGTACTGGATACACGACTCACTTTCTATGCGGGCCAACTACACCTACACCGATGCCGAGATAAAAAGTGGCGACAACAAAGGCGCACCATTGGCCGGCACCGCCAAACACATGGCCAACGCCACCCTGGACTGGCAGGTAACACCGGCCTTCAACACCTACCTGACCACCGAATTCCGCTCAAAGCGTTACACCAGCACGCCCCGGGGCTGGGATAGCAGCATTGACTTCCCGGAATTCTACAAGGACTACACCATCCTGCACCTGGGCGCGCAGTTTGCCCTCAATGAATACCTGACGTTGACAGCCCGGGTAAACAATCTGCTGGATGAAGATTTCACCAGCTATGAAACCGTCTACACCACCGAAGACGGTGGCGTGACCTATGAGCCGAATTACATTGACGATTACAATGTCAAAGCAAAAGCCAGAAACTACTGGCTGTCGGCTACCCTGAGCTTCTGATCAGCGCAGTCGGTATCAGGGCCACCAGGCAACCCTGCCGGTGGCCCTCTCCCCTGCCCCGGTCGAAATGGCTTGTCCCGGGCTTCGCCGCTTCGTACCATTGCCCCACGCCTTGATAGCCCCGATGATTCTTCCCAGCCAGGATGCCGATGCGCACTCAGATTGATATCACCGTTGATTCAAACCAAACCGCCGTGGATGCACTGGCACAGGCCTCCGGCCTGCCCAAACAGCGGATCAAGGATGCCATGGCCAAGGGCGCCTGCTGGTGGACCCAAAAAGGTAAGGTGGTACGGTTGCGCAAGGCGAAACGGGAACTCAGGGCGGGCAGCCGGATTCAGCTGTTCTACGATGACCAGGTACTGTTAAAGGTGCCTGAGCCACCCAGGCTGGTGCAGGATTTTCGCAGCTACAGTGTCTGGTTCAAGCCCCATGGCCTGCTTTCTCAGGGCTCACAATGGGGTGACCACTGCAGCCTGCTGCGCATGGCCGATCTCGAGCTGAACCGACCCTGTTTTCTGGTACATCGGCTGGATGCGGATGCCGCGGGTTTGATGCTGGTCGCCCATGACGGCAAAGCCGCCGGAGCGCTCTCACAGCTGTTCTCTGGCCGGGCGGTTACCAAGATCTATCGTGCGACTGTGACGGGGCTGCTGAACGCTGAGGACCTGCTGATTGATGCAGCGCTTGATGGCAAGGAATCCATAAGCCGAGTGACCACCCTGCACCAGGCTGAAGACGCCAACGCCACCGAGGTGAAAGTGGTCATCGAAACCGGCAGAAAACACCAGATTCGACGCCACCTGGCGGGCATTGGCCACCCCATTGCCGGAGACACGCTTTACGGGCAGCCTGATTCAGCAGGGTTGCAGCTGGAAGCCGTTTACCTCGCGTTTGACTGCCCGCTGCTCAAGCGCAGGCAGGCGTTTGGTCAGACCTTGTAGAAATCCCGATACCAGTCCACGAAGTTGGCAATACCCTCGTCCACGGTTGTAGCGGGTTTGTAATCAACATCGTTGATCAGGTCATCGATGTTGGCATAGGTCGCCGGTACGTCACCGGGCTGCAAGGGCAACAGGTTTTTCTCGGCTTTCTTACCCAGCCGCTGCTCGATGATCTCGATAAACCGGGACAACTCAACCGGGTTGTTGCTACCGATGTTATAGAGACGGTACGGGCCCTTGCTGGTACCTGGATCGGGCTGTGCCCCTGACCAGTCCGGGTTCGGCTCAGCCACATGATCCAGGGTACGGATAACCCCTTCCACGATATCGTCAATGTAAGTGAAATCCCGCTTGTGGTGGCCATGGTTAAACACGTCGATCGGCTCACCCGCGAGAATCTTCTTGGTGAAGATAAACAGCGCCATGTCAGGCCGGCCCCAGGGACCATACACAGTGAAAAACCGCAGGCCGGTGGTGGGCATGTTGTACAGGTGGCTGTAGGTGTGCGCCATCAGCTCGTTGGCCTTCTTGGAGGCGGCATACAGGCTCAGGGGGTGGTCCACGTTGTCATGCACCGAGAACGGCATGGATTCGTTGGCGCCATAGACCGAGCTGCTGGAGGCGTAGACCAGGTGCTTGACGTCGTTGTGGCGACAGCCTTCCAGGATGTTCATGAAGCCAACCAGGTTGGCCTCGACGTAGGCGTGGGGATTTTCCAGGGAGTACCGGACCCCGGCCTGGGCCGCCAGATGAACTACCCGCTCCGGCTGGTGTTCCCGGAACAGCGCAGCCATGACGTCACGATCGGCGATGTCTTCGCGCACTTCGGTAAAGCCCGGTTTGTTCAGTAACCGTGCCAGACGCGCCTCTTTGAGGTTAACGTCGTAATAGTCGTTAACGTTGTCCACGCCGATGACTTCATCACCGCGATCCAGCAACCGATGGGCAAGGTGTGAGCCGATGAAACCGGCGGTTCCCGTAACCAGGATTTTCAAAAGTCGATCTCCCTGTTCAATGGCGTACTATTCAGAATCTCAGACCGGCGCTGACAAACGGGCCACTGAGCTCGATGTCCAGATTATCGTCGCCATCGTCGTAATCCAGCGAGATCTGGCGATAGCCTGCCCGCAGCTGAAGCAATGACAGCTCATACTGGCCGTAGACATTGAAGTCATAGACCGAGTCGCCGTCGAAGCTGAGGGCGTTGGCGTCACCGCCCACAGAAACACCGGTAAGCGGCAGGTCAAAACGGGCGGCCACATAAAGCAATGGCAGCACGGCGTCGGCTTTG
>JAWOAO010000262.1:0-5361 GCA_046498485.1 Marinobacter sp.
CTGTAATCTCCTGTAGTTTTGTGAATCTTGACTGGCTGGATCGTGCATAAATGAAAAGGAATTCCGAAGCGTACTGGGTGTTGAGCAGGCTGAGAAGATTGCTGTTCGAGTCCGGGTTGTCGGGATTTCGGCTTACCTGGGGCATTCGGGTGTTCTGAGCAGATGTACTGTTTATGTTCGGAATACCGTACGCGATCACCGGGACCGGTCCATCGAAGGTCTGGAGGATCGGCTCCGTATCTGTGACAATGTGAAAATCGAAATTGATGAAATGCTGGTCGAACTGGGTTTGCAGTTCATTCTTTCGATTCTGATCCGCGCAGATGATTATTCCGCGCTCATACGTATGCGCGCAGACAGCCCTCGACGCCGTCTGCGCGCATACGTATGAGCGCGGTGATTTGGGGAAAGGATATGGCCAACGAGCACCGTCCGGCCCGTAATGGCGCCGAACTGTTTATCCAGGCGCTGGAAAAGGAAGGCGTTAAATACATTTTCGGGGTGCCCGGTGAAGAAAATCTGGCCTTTCTTGAAGCCCTTCGCACCTCAAGCATCCGGTTAGTGCTTAACCGCCATGAACAGGCGGCCGGCTTTATGGCGGCCACCTATGGTCGTCTGACCGGCCATGTTGGTGTTTGCCTGTCGACCCTGGGCCCCGGCGCCACCAATCTGGTTACCGCCGCCGCCTACGCCCAGCTCGGCGGCATGCCGATGATGATGATCTCCGGCCAGAAGCCGATCAAATCCTCCAAACAGGGCCGGTTCCAGATTCTGGATGTGGTCGACCTGATGCGCCCGCTGACCAAATACACCCGGCAGATCAGTAACGCCAACACCATTCCTGCCAAGGTCCGGGAGGCCTTCCGGCTGGCGTCCGAAGAACGCCCCGGTGCCGTCCATCTGGAGCTGCCCGAAGACATTGCCGCCGAGGTGCCCGCCGCAGACACCCACATTTTTACGCCCAGTGATGCCCGCAGGCCCTCGGCCAGCCATAAGAGCCTGGATACGGCCTGCGATATGCTGCGTGAGGCCCGGCACCCGTTGATCATGATTGGTGCGGGCGCCAACCGCAAGCGGGTGTCCCAGGCATTGCTGCACCTGATCAACGTGACCGGGATACCGTTCTTCACCACGCAGATGGGCAAAGGGGTGGTGGATGAGCGCCATCCGGGTTACCTGGGCAATGCCGCGCTGTCCTCTGGTGACTTTGTCCATTGTGCCATCGACCGCGCTGATCTGGTGATCAATGTTGGTCACGATGTGGTTGAGAAACCGCCGTTTTTCATGACCCCGGGTGGCAAGAAGGTCATCCACGTGAATTTCAGCGGGGCCGATGTCGACCCGGTCTATTTTCCGCAGCATGAGGTGGTGGGAGACATTGCCAACAGCGTGGAATACCTGGCCGAGAACTGCGGCCAGTGTGCCAGGCACGATTTTACCGGGCTGATGGAGGTCAAGCAGGCGGTCGATGCCCATCTGCAGGACCGGGCTGAAGACGACCGCTTCCCGGTGATTCCCCAGCGCATTGTGCATGACGTCCGGCAGGTGATGCCGGAGGATGGCATTATTGCTCTGGACAACGGTATGTACAAACTCTGGTTTGCCCGCAATTACCCAGCCTATGACAACAACACCGTGTTGCTGGATAACGCCCTGGCCTCCATGGGCGCCGGCCTGCCCAGCGGTATGATGGCGTCCATGCTGTACCCGAAACTCAAGGTGATGGCCATTTGCGGCGACGGTGGTTTCATGATGAACAGTCAGGAGCTGGAGACGGCGGTTCGCTTGAAGCTGAACCTGGTGGTGCTGATCATCAATGACAATGCCTACGGCATGATCAAGTGGAAGCAGGGGCAGGAGGGTTTTGCCGATTTTGGCCTGGACTATGGCAACCCGGATTTTGTCACCTACGCCAGTGCCTACGGCGCCAAAGGACACCTCATTACCCGCACAGAAGAGCTGCGGCCGACGCTGGAGCGCGCACTAGCCGAGGGCGGTGTGCACCTGGTCGAAGTACCGGTGGATTACAGTGAAAACCAACGGGTCTTCAATGAGGAGCTGGCGGAGCTGACCTGCAGGCTCTAATCGTTCTCCGCCGCGCCTTTGAGCATGGCCTGCAGCAATTCCTCGGCATCAAACTTGGTCAATGCATCATTGGCACCCACCTGATTGGCGTAGCTCAGGCTCATTTCGCTGTTCAGTGAGGTGTGCAGGATAATGTACGGCTGCTTCAGGGTGGAGTTGTCCCGCACATTGAAAGTCAATTCGTAGCCATCGAGACCGGGCATCTCGATGTCACTGACCAGAATGTCAATCGGAGTGCCCCGCTCGTCCTGGCTCAGCAAGACCTGTAAGGCATCATCCCCGTTGCTGGTCACATGATAGGTAATGTCTTTGCTGTCCAGCACATCAGACAGTTGTTTGCGAGCGACCTGAGAATCGTCCACTAACAGGATGTTCAGGGATTTCAGGGTTTCACTCTGCACGTCTGACAGCACCACTTCCTTAGCATCCAGAGATTCCGGGTAAACCTTGGCCAGTAGCAGTTCGACATCAAGCAACTGAATGATATCACCGTCCAGATCCAGTAGTCCGGTAATAAAAGCGTTGCTGCCCAGTGCTTTGGGCGGGGGCATCACGCTCTTCCAGTTGGTTTCGATAATTTGCTGAACGCTGCGCACCAGAAAGCCGATCTCCTGGCGCTGAATGTCGGTCACAATGATCGAGGCTTTATCCTGCTCCTCTTTCGACAACGCCGGGTAACCCACCGCCGCCGCCATATCGATCACCGGCACTGCCGAGCCCCGGAACGTTGCCGTGCCGATCACCGCGTGATGGCTGTGCGGTAGTTTGGTCAGCCTCTGATACGGCAGAATTTCACGTATCTTGAGGGTGCCGATACCAAAAAGCCGTGATCCGAACAGGCAGAACAGCAAAAGTTTCTGGGACTGCTTTGATTTGCTGGACATAAAACCAGATCCTTCTAAATGCCAAAGCCCCCGGTGGCAGGGGCTTTCTCAAGGGATTCGTTCAGTTCGGTGCGAGACTGAAAGTGTGTCGTAATAGTAGCAGCTTTGCGGTAGAGCGGGATTCACAAGCTTTGTTTCAAATGGTGACAGGATTCTTCTGTACCCCCTACCAGGGCATATTGGTCAGAATGAACCAGGCCGTGCTCCCGGTCGCCAGCATGGCCAGAAGTGCCAGCAACCCGTCGCGGGCAACAATTGCCAGCCCGAATGCGGCCAGAGCCAGGCCCCCGCCATTGGCGCTGAATGGAATAACTTCCATCAGCGGCAGTGCCGCGGCCACCATCATGCAGATCATGGCCATCAGGTATTGCCCCGGGCCCGTCACCAGCCAGATCAGCCGTTGCTGGGTCCAGCGGTCCACAAATCGTGCCGGTTTATCCATCCAGGCCAGGCCCTTGACCAGGTTTTCCCTTGTGACCGTGCGCCGGGATAATCTGGAAGGTATCCAGACCGTGTTCCGGTGAAACACCAGTTGCCCGAGGGTCAGCAGAACCATAAGGCCCAATAGCGTGGGCACGCCGGGAATGTCGCCAATTAGCGGGGTCAGTGTAATCACACCGGCAACAAGCACCAGCGGCCCGAACGAGCGCTCACCAACAGCCGACAGTATCTCTCCGACCGACACATTTTTTTTGCCCTCGGTACGCGCGCGCAGGCGATCGAGGAGCTCGGTCAGGCTGGCCGGGTCGTCGGGTTGATTCATAACTGAGTGGCGGTGGGTTCGGATAATGGGTTTAGCCGGGCGGCGTTAGTTAGTGACATCCAGCGCAACGTATATGTCAGCAATAGGCGAGTGTAGTTCATCGCTCGCCATACACCCAGGGACTTTTTTGGTTGAATGGTGCCTGAGCCGTTATAAACTGGTAATCGATTCCGTGGGTCCGGAGTATTAAATGAGCGAACAGATTTTGCTGGCCCTGCCACCAGTGCTGGCAGGGCCTATGCTCAGGCACACCACCGTCAACAGGCTTACTCTCTGGTTGGTAGGGTCCTGTGCGCTGACTCTGCGGATGCGACTTTATCTGGGCGGTTCAGACGAACCGTGGCTTGATCGGGTACTGACTGAAAAGGAAGTCTTCAGGATACGGTTCGGGGTTTCTGCCTGCCTGCATTTGATCGACGTTGAGCCCGACCATGCACTGCCGACGAACACCCGCATCGGGTATGACCTGGGTGTTTCCGGTTCTGTACTGGATGCGAACGGCAGTAATGACGAGTCCTGGATACAAGAATGGGCGCCACACCTGTGTATGCCGGACGCTAACCGGCCGGATTTTGTCATCAAAGAACGGCTGGATCGACTGGCCCATGGTTCATGTCGGCGGCCGCATTCCTCGGCAGCCGACGGGTTGGTGAGGGTGGATGAAACGCTACTGGAAGCCCGGCCTGACATCACAAAACGACCCGCTTTGATGCTGATGACCGGCGACCAGATCTACGCCGACGATGTCGCCGGTCCCATGCTTCGTGCCATACACAGCCTGATCGATTGCCTGGGCCTGTATGACGAAGTGCTCACCGGGAGTTCGGTCAGCGATAGCGCAGCATTGCGGGAGAATCCCGACACCTACTTTCATCGGGAAAAGTTGCTGCCGGATATCCGCAGCAACGAGGCGCTGGTAGAGCGGTTCTTCGGCGGCGTCAGAAAGCCGGTATTCACCACCGCCAGTGCCCATAACCACCTGATCTCCCTTAACGAAGTCATGGCCATGTACCTGTTGGTCTGGTCGCCAGTGTGCTGGCGCCTGGTCACCATAGAGCAACCGGCTCTGTCCCGGGTTGATGAAGAGGCCTACCACCAGCAACAAGTCGCCATCGGCGAATTTGTGGCCGGATTACCCCGCGCCTCACGGGCACTGGCGCACATTCCCACTTACATGATCTTCGACGACCACGATGTGACGGACGACTGGAACCTGTCCGCCCTCTGGGAGAGCACAACCTACGAACACCCGTTCTCTCGCCGCATTGTTGGCAATGCCCTGATTGCCTACCTGCTGTGCCAGGGATGGGGGAATAACCCTGATGCTTTCGATGAGATCATGCCATCCCTTCAGGAACTGGCGGTGTCGGCAGAGCAGAACTCAGTGTTCGATCAAACCCGTCAGGACCAGCTTATTAATAGCCTCCTGCAGTTTGAACAATGGCATTACAACCTGCAGACCTCGCCACGGATAGTCGTGCTGGATACCCGCACCCGCCGCTGGCGCAGCGAACTCAGCCGCGCCCGGCCCTCAGGTCTTCTCGACTGGGAAGCGCTGACAGAATTCCAGCAGGACATCATGGACGAAAAAGCCGTCATTGTGGTGTCTCCCGCGCCTATGTTTGGCGT
>JAWOAO010000364.1:0-3019 GCA_046498485.1 Marinobacter sp.
CAAGATCTGACCACGAGTGGGAGTCAGCAAAGGTGGGTCAGACCCCGAGGGGTCAGACCCTAACACTAGCGCCCCCGCAGCGCCGATTCCGGTTTCTTGGTTTCGGTGATGTCCACCAGGGTGATGACCACGCCGTCAATGACGTTGTCCAGCCGACGGTAGGGCATGATGCGCACGGAAAACCAGCGATCATCGTTGGTGGTGATTCGCTTTTCGCTGACCGTCAAGGTCTCCAGGGTATGCCGGGCATCTTCCTGCAGCTCCGGGTAACGGAGGCTGCTGGTCAGGTCACTGAGCGGGCGGCCAATGTCGCTTTCGCGCAGGCTGATGATGGTGGCGGCACGTTCGGTATAACGCCGCACGTTCAGCTCCTGATCCAGAAACAACACCGCAATTTCGATGCTGTTAAGCACGTTCTGCATATCGCTCTGGGCGAGGGCGAGGTCGTCCAGTTTGGTTTGCAGTTCGGTATTAATGGTCTGCAGTTCCTCGTTCATTGACTGCATTTCCTCTTTTGAGGTGGTCAGTTCCTCATTGGCGGACTGCAACTATTCGTTGGTGGACTGAAGTTCTTCATTAGAAGCCTGCAGTTCTTCCCGGGACTGTTTCGCCTGCTGTCGCAGGCTCTCGATCTCCTGTTGGTAACGCTGAATCTGCACCACGTAGTCTGATTCTGCGGCCGAGGCAGGTTTGCGTCGTCGGGAAGTCACAGGTGTCGGCGCATCGCGGAATACCACCATGGTCATGCCCTTGAGGGCTTCGGGTTCGCGGAGGATCTGAACGGTCACGTCAACGGCCTGAGTACCGGCACCGGTCTGCACCAATAATCCTGTGAGCTCCAGAGGTTCCACCTGGTCAGGTGCCTGTTTCAGCGCGGTATACAGTGGCTCACGAAGACCTTCACGGGCCATGGCGTGGATGTTCCAGTTGGCTTTGCCGGCGGCGGGTTCCAGATACTTGCCGGTGTGACCGCTGATGTACACGATGTCTGCGTCTGCATTGAGCACCACCGCAGCCGGTGAGTAGACCTGCAGGAGCACATGATCCGCGGCTGCCTGCAGGGAGTTGGTGGCTTCCGGCGAGGGCGTTTGATTGGATGGCACGGAGTGCTCCTTGGGCAGGATGGACATGGGGGGGAACGATTTCAGCAGGAAGCCAGAGTGACGGCCCGCCTCGTAATGTTTGCTGCGGTACAGGCGTACTTTTGGTTTCAGGGGGATGAACAGGTGGTTCAGTCGGCCAATGGTTTCCGAGTTGCCAAGCAGAAGCAGCCCGTTCGGGCGAAGGCTGTAGTGGAACAGGGGCAGTATCCGGCGCTGCAAGGTCAGGTCGAAATAGATTAGCAGGTTGCGACAGGCGATCAGGTCCAGCTTGGTGAAGGGCGGGTCCAGAATGATATCGTGCCGGGCGAACAGGATTTTGTCCCGGATCAAGGGCTTTATCTGGTAATGGTTGCCGTGCTTGACGAAAAAGCGCGCCAGCCGATCCGGGGATACCGACTTTTCAATACTGAGTGGATATTGCCCGCGCCGCGCTACGGTAATGGCTTCCGGGCTGATGTCGGAGGCGAAAATCTGCAGCTTGAACTCTCGCTCCGGGCTGGCGTGCTCCAGTGCTTCCGCAAAGGCCATGGCCAGGGAATAGGCTTCTTCCCCGGTTGAGCAACCCACCACCCAGGCGCGAAAGGTGTGTTCCGGCGGATGCTCGGCGAATAGTTCCGGCAAGCCTTTATTGATCAGATAGTCCCAGGTGTCCGGGTCCCGGAAAAACTGGGTAACGCCGATCAATAACTCCCGGAACAACAGCTGAACTTCCTGGCTGTTGTCGGCCAGAAAGCGCGTGTAATCCGCCAGATCCGCAATGCCATGGATGGCCATCCGCCGTTCAATCCGGCGATTCAGTGTGGTGGGTTTGTACAGGGAAAAGTCGTGCCGGGTATGTCGTTTCAGCAGGTGCAGGAGCGGGTCGAGCCGTGTCAGCGAGGTTTCGGCGCAGGGGGCATGTTCAACAGGCTCTGCTTTGTGACTAGGTTCGTGCGCTGGTTCCGGAACGCGGCGAACGTAGGCCAGTATGCGCTCCGGTAACTCGTTCGCCGGTGCCACGATATCGGCGCAGCCTGCGGCAATGGCACTTTTGGGCATGGCATCGAACTGCGCCGAGCCGGGGCTCTGCACCACCGATAATCCGCCGATGGCCTTGATGGCCTGCAGTCCAAGGGTGCCATCGGATCCCATGCCGGAGAGCACGACGGCAATGGCGCGCTCGTTCTGGGCGCTGGCCAGTGAGGAGAACAGCACATTGATCGGCAGGCGCAGGCCCCGGGGTTGCGCTGGCGGCTCCAGTTTCAGGGTGTCATCGACCACCCGCAGTTCCCGGTTCGGCGGGATAACATAAACCGAATCAGGCTGAATGGCCATGTTCTGCCGGGCTTCATGCACCGGCATTTCGGTGTAGTGTTGCAGCAGTTCTGGCAGCAGCGCTTTCTGGGTCGGGTCCAGATGTTGAACCACCAGAAATGCCATGCCCGTGTCGTTGGGGGTATTGCGGAAAAAGTCCTCCAGGGAGGCCAGCCCGCCAGCAGAGGCGCCAATACCAACAATGCGCATCAGGTCGTCGCTGAAGGTGTCTTGGCGTCGGTCAGGATCATCAGAATGCTGTCTCCGGTGGTGGCAGCTCTGGCGTTGACTGAAAGCGGCTTGTGACTGGTTAACTCAAGCGAACCTTTTGCCGCCTCTGTGTCTGAGGCATGGCCAGCGGCGTTCCGTAGCAGCGCGTTCATCGGGCTTTTCTGACCGGGTGCCAGAAAGGCAGATAACGCCATGCCTGCCAGCTCCATCGCGGGTTTTCCGAGGAGTTTGCCGGCGGCCAGGTTGCCTTCAATTATTTCACCGTCGTTGGCCAAAATCAGGAAGGCGGCGGGCGCCTGCTCATAGAGCGACCGGTAGTGAGTCAGCTCCTCGTTGATTTCACATTCATTGGCCTGAAGCTGCTCATAAAGAAGGTCCAGCTCTACCTGGTA
>JAWOAO010000012.1:0-2841 GCA_046498485.1 Marinobacter sp.
GTGGAAGGTGTTGGCAGCCTGGACAGCATCCGCGACCAGATTCTGTCCAAGCTCAAGTAATTTATACTGGAGTAGCCCCGGAGGCTAGATTCTGTGAAGCTTTTAGCACTGGACACGTCTTCTGAGGGTTGCTCGGCCGCGCTCTGGCTGGATGGCCGGATTACCGAGCGGTTTGAGTTGGCCCCCAGGGGTCACACCCGCCTGTTAATGCCTATGGTTCGCGCAGTGCTGGCGGAGCAGGGCGTTGCCCCGACAGATCTTGATGCCCTGGCGTTCGCTTGCGGCCCGGGTTCTTTTACCGGCTTGCGGATTGCGACCGGTGTGGTGCAGGGTCTGGCCTGGGGCTTGAGCATACCGGTGGTACCGGTGTCGTCATTGGCTGCGGTAGCCCTTGGCGCCATTGATGAGTATCAGCTTGCCGAAGGCGCGCTTATTGCAGTGGCGTTTGATGCGCGTATGGGCGAGGTCTACTGGGGTACGTTTCAGTGCCGCCAGGGCTTGCCGGTGTTAATGGGCAAGGAGCGTGTGTGTTCGCCCGCAGCCGTGAGCCTTCCGGAAGCCGAGCCTTTGCTTGACTGGATTGGCGTAGGGCAGGGGTGGGCCTTTGTCGACGATATGCCTGAAGACGTGGTCAGCCGGCTTCGACGCACCGATGAGACCCTGGTGCCGCGCGCGGCTCAAGTTGCCCGACTGGCAGAACATGGCTATCGGCAGGGCGACGCGGTGCCTGCGGAGAAGGCTCAGCCAGTCTATGTCCGGGATGAAGTCACCTGGAAAAAGTTGCCGGGACGCGAGTAGTAAAGCGTATTTTCTGATCAATCTGGTGGCTGCCTGGCTTTTCAAAGAGGCCTCGATCTTCCATAATGTGGCAATACATCCGAATCACTCCTGTGGTCGTGCATCATGATCGGTGGCATCAATCCGGCAAGTTCTTCCCTGATCCAGACTGGCAATAACAGTCCGGCCCGTGAGCGTGCCGATGTCGCCAGGTCGCCGGCAGCGTCACCTCAGGCTCCCGACGCCGTTCGCCAGGGCCTGAATGCCCCGAGACAAGAACGTGATACCGCCTCCGGCAATCTGTCAGGCAGCTTTGACGTGGGCGACCGCCGTGTTGAGGCGCGCCAGGCCGCCGAGGATGTCCGCCTTGAGCGCTTCCGGGCCGACGAGCTGCCTCTGCCAACCTCCCGGGCACTGTCTACCTTTGCCGGTGTCGCAGCGGCCGGGCAGGAATTCGAAGGCGGCACGGTTATCTCCGGCATCGACATCCTGGTCTGATGTCAGACTCTTCCTCAACAGATAGTCACTCGCTGGATAGTTACGCCCTTGCGACCGTTGTCGCGGTGACCTGCAGCCCGCTCGGGGATCAGCAGGCAGCCAGGCAATTGGCTGATGAGCTGAATCTGGCCTGGCTGGGCAGCGTCAAACCGAAACAGGTTCGGGACTACCCGGTGTTGTTGTCTATGGATGAGGAAGGTCTGGCACTTCAGCTGACCGGAAAGGGCGCGCCAGGTCCGGTCAGGGCAGAATTTGTCACCGGTAAAATGGGCTATCGCAGAGAGCATGGCGGCGGCACGGGTCAGTTGGTTGCCCGCGCGGTTGGCCTGCAGAAAACAAAAGCTTCCCTGCATGTGCTTGATGCCACCGCTGGCCTGGGTCAGGATGCGTTTGTTCTGGCCGGTCTGGGCTGTCAGGTTACCTTGTTTGAGCGGAATCCGGTCATTCATGCCTTGTTGGCGGATGGCCTGGCGCGAGCATCCTTGAATATCGAGTGCGCGGAGGTGATTGCGCGTATGCATCTGCTAACCGGCAATTCCATTGACTGGCTGCAGAAGGCCGAACAACCCGCAGCGGACGTTATCTATCTGGATCCGATGTTCCCGCACAGGGACAAGGCCGCGCTGGTCAAAAAGGAAATGCAGGTATTCCGACAGGTAGTGGGCGACGATGACGACTCGGAGCAGTTGCTGGCGGTCGCGCTCCAGTGCGCGCGCTACCGGGTGGTGGTGAAACGACCCCGCAAAGCACCGGCGGTGACTGGCCCGGAGCCCGCCACCCGGGTTGAAGGTAAGAGCAGTCGTTACGACATTTACTCGATCAAAGCACTGCCTGCCTGAGTGGAGAAAGCCCCGAGCGGCGTCGGCAAGGCTCAGGCGTCCAGCATGGTGACTTGCTGGATTGCCAGTTGCTTCTCCACGCTCAGAACCAGTCGCGCATCCTCCGCCACTTCATCCAGACCCTCGCCGTAGCAAAGCCGTCCGTCATCATCGGTGTTGAGTACGCCGCTTTTCTGCATGTTGGCGATAAACTTCCGGAACAGCGTCTTATCAAAGAACTCCGGCGCGTTCAGCCCGAACAGAATCGACATGCGCTCGGCCAGCAAGGTGCTTTGTTCCTCCAGCTCTGCCGCCGAGAGTTTTCCGGACCCGTATTTTCGCAGAATACCCAAAGTAATGTGGTAGCGCTCCAGGGTCTGGATAATGAAGCGTGACAGGATGCGTGCTCGTAGCATGGCTTCGGTGCCTTCTTCCGGCCGGCCCAGGCGATCCTCATCCAGCTGAATCAACAAGCCCTGATCGATCAATACATCAATCCACTGGTTGATGACCGATGCCACTTCATCCTGACTGAACCGGATGAACAGTTCCGACTGCAGGTAGGGATAGGCCACGCTGGTCAGGAACAGAATCTTGTTACGACGCAGGCTGGACTTGTTTTCGAACAGGCTGACCACCAGAGCCGGTAGCGCGAACAGGTGCTGAATGTTATTACCGTGTCGACGCCTGCAGGTGCTGTTTGATGCTGCCCAGCATGGCATCGGCCTGGCGCAGATGATGCAGGTAG
>JAWOAO010000048.1:0-5337 GCA_046498485.1 Marinobacter sp.
CCGACCACGGCTTCGGGGTGCTGACGGAAATTGACGTTAAGGCCACCATGAAGAAAAAGCTGGACAAGGATATGCCAGCCTATCTTATCCTTGGTGCCTGTAATCCGGGCATGGCCTGGGAAGCCATCGGTGTGGAGCCCCGAGTGGGTGCCATGCTGCCGGCAACCTGCTTGAGCTCGTCATTATCAATGGCGGACATCGAAACCACCGGGTCTATCGCGCTGATCTCTACGCCCTCCGATACTTCACGAAGAATGACGTTACAGGGCAGCATGGCACCCACACGAGGCTCCACACCGATGGCTTCCCAGGCCATGCCCGGATTACAGGCACCAAGGATAAGATAGGCTGGCATATCCTTGTCCAGCTTTTTCTTCATGGTGGCCTTAACGTCAATTTCCGTCAGCACCCCGAAGCCGTGGTCGGCAAGCGCCTGACGCGCTCTTTGGTCTACGTCCTCAAAACCGGCATCTTTGATAATTCGATTAATCGTGTATGACATGGTTTTCTCCAATGATCAGGAAGTTCAATGGTTATTGATCGAGTTTGACCACCCGCAAACGCAGCGCATTCACAATCACGCTGACTGAGGACAGCGACATGGCGGCTGCGGCAAAAATCGGGGACAGCAGTATGCCGAAAAACGGATACAAAACCCCTGCCGCAACAGGAACACCGGCGGAATTGTAAATAAAGGCAAAAAACAGGTTCTGCCGAATATTACGCATGGTCGCCAAAGATAACCGACGCGCTTCTACAATACCCATCAGGTCGCCTCGCAACAATGTAATACCGGCACTTTCGATGGCAACATCGGTGCCGGTACCCATGGCCACGCCGACATCTGCCGTCGCCAGAGCCGGCGCATCGTTAACGCCGTCACCCGCCATCACCACAACACGGCCTTCGTCTTTCAGGCGCTGGATAATCTTGCCCTTGTCTTCCGGCAGAACTTCCGCTTCCACTTCATCGATATGCAGTTTGCGGGCAACCGCCTCGGCCGAGGTACGGTTATCGCCGGTGAGCATGACCACCCGGATGCCTTCTTTCTGCAGGGCCGAAATGGCGGCTTCGGTGGTTTCCTTGACCGGGTCGGCGATGGCGAGCAAACCGCAGATTTTCCGGTCCACCGCCGCGAAAATCACCGTAGCCCCATCTTTGCGGAGCTGCTCGGCTTCCGCTTCAAAATCCTCCGTATTGACGCTCTCCGCCTCCATCAAAAGCCGGTTGCCCAGCAGCACCCGCTGCCCCTCAATCTTGCCGGTCACGCCCTTGCCGTTGGGGGAGTCAAAGTCTTCAGCATCCGGCAGTTTCAGCTCCATGGCCCTGGCCTTTTCAAGAATGGCGTGAGCCAATGGATGTTCACTACCCTTTTCCAGGCCGCCGGCAAACCGCATCAGCTCTTCCTCGCTGAAGCCCTCGGCCGGAACCAGCCTGGTTACCTGAGGCTTGCCTTCAGTCAACGTGCCGGTCTTGTCCACCACCACGGTGTCCACCTTTTCCATGCGCTCCAGAGCTTCCGCGTCACGGATCAGTACACCGCTTTGGGCGCCCCGGCCGACACCGACCATGATCGACATGGGGGTTGCCAGGCCCAGCGCACAGGGACAGGCGATAATCAGCACGCTCACGGCAGCAATCAACCCGAATGTCATGGGCGGCGTTGGCCCGAGGAATGACCAGGCGATAAAGGCGATAACCGCGATTACGATCACGGCCGGCACAAAGTAACCCGCCACCTTGTCTGCCAGGCCCTGGATTGGTGCACGGCTGCGTTGGGCGCTGGCCACCATCTGCACAATCTGGGACAGCATGGTATCCCGGCCAACCTTGTCGGCCCGGAAGATAAAGCTGCCCTGCTGGTTAATGCTGCCGCCGATCACCTGGTCGCCGGCCTTCTTGCTGATGGCCAGGGGCTCTCCGGTCACCATGGACTCATCCACATTGGAGCTGCCTTCAAGCACCTCGCCGTCCAGCGGCACCTTGTCCCCCGGGCGCACCCGCAAGCGGTCGCCAACCTTGACCTGATCCAGCGACACATCAGCCTCGCCGCCGTTGTCGTCCAGTTTCCTGGCGGTCGCGGGAGCCAGGTCCAGCAAAGCCTTGATGGCGCCCGAGGTTTTCTCCCGGGCGCGCAATTCCAGCACCTGCCCAAGCAACACCAGTACCACGATGACCGCAGCTGCCTCGAAATACACGGCCACCGAGCCATCGTCCTGCCGGAAGGCATCGGGAAAAATCTGAGGCGCCAGTGTCGCCACCAGGCTGTAAATCAGCGCCACGCCGGTACCAATGGAGATCAGCGTAAACATGTTCAGGTTGCGACTGACCACAGACTTCCAGCCCCGGACAAAGAAGGGCCAGCCACACCAGAGCACGACCGGCGTTGCCAGTAACAGCTGAATCCAGTTTGACGTTTGCGGAGCCATGAACTGGTCCAGGCCGATGAGGTGCCCACCCATTTCGAGCACTAGTACCGGCAAGGCCAGAACCACGCCAATCCAGAACCGGCGGGTCATATCCGTAAGTTCTTCGGAGGGTCCGTCATCCAGGCTCACTTCTTCTGGCTCCAGAGCCATGCCGCAGATAGGGCAGTCTCCCGGCCCCTGCTGGCGAATCTCCGGATGCATCGGGCAGGTATACAGGGTGCCCGGTGCAACCGGCTCTTCCCGCTTTTGATGACCGTGGTGGTCGGCGTGTTGATGTTCAGCCATTTCGGTCTCCCGTCTTGTCTGCTGGCCACGCGGCAAAAGCGATGAAGTAGAGTAGAGCGAGGTTGACCACGGGAATCACGATAAGAAGACCCATCCAACCCGGATAGCCCGTCCGCTGGCAAATACGCCAGGCCGGAATCACCACCACAATGGCAATCACCAGCATCCACAACCAGTGCCCTGCCCACATGGTGTTGCCAAACATGTTGTTCCCCATCATGGAACTACCCTCCACGTCGAGAAGGCCGTCAGAGCCAACCCCAAAGACTACAGTGTAGACCAGCGTATGCTTCTCGATACTGCCTGGCATGCCGAAATGACGATGAGGCAGCCAGGATCAGAAGGCGATGCGAGCGCCGATCACGGCAAACCAGTCTTCCGTGCTTCCCCCGTCGGCTTCAGCAAAGTCAGCGGTATCGCCGTACTTACGCTCATGCACCACACCCACGTAGGGTGAGATAGCACGATCGACCAGGTCATAGCTCAGGCGCAGACCGGTTTCAGTGGCAACCAACCCTTTGCCGACGCCAATTTCCCGGTCTTCACTGAACGCCACGGTGGCATCCAGTGTCGCCGAGAGGATCCAGTAATTGGTCAGCAGCAACTCGTATTCGGCATCCAGCCCGGCAGAGGTGTCGCCCTCGTCACTCAGATACAGGTTGGCATCAATTTCGAACCATTGCGGTGCCAGCCCGGCAACACCCAGAACAGCGTAGGTACGGTCTGGCCCCTCGGGTGTGTCGAATCGAACACCGGCCTTGGCGTCAAAGAAGTCGGAAATGGGCACCTGCCCGACCAACTGGTTTTCCAGGCCCTCGTAGGCCTGCTCCTCAATGGCATACTCGCCTTTGGTCAGCCACCGGACTTTCAGATCGTCAGTGCCGTAAAAGAAGTCCCCACTCCAGACTGCCAACTCTTCATCGTCATCACTGTAGCGATATTCAAGCTCTTCGAACTGCACACCCCAGGAGGTCAGCGCCTGCTTCCGTGCAGAAGTGTCGGCAATCATTTCCTGAGCCGCTGCAACGGTCGGCAGCAGGGTCGAGCCCAACAGGCTCACAGCTACAAAAGATCGGATACGACTCATGCATCACCTCCTGCTTCGGTCGCAACGTCTGCCTTAACCTGAGTTGAATCAGGTCCGCCCTCAACGATCACCTTGCGGAACATGCCGGCTGCCGCGTGGTAGGACAGATGGCAATGGAACGCCCACTGTCCCGGCGCATCGACTTCGGTTTCCATATACACCGTCGTGCCGGGCTGAACACTGACCGTGTGTTTGATGGGATTCCACTCACCGGCGCCGACGTCCAGAATCGACCACATGCCATGGAGGTGCATGGGGTGCGTCATCATGGTTTCGTTGACGAATTTGAAACGGACGCGCTCGCCATATTGAAGGCGGATCGGGTCGGCATCCTCATATTTGACGCCGTTGATGCTCCAGGTATAGCGCTCCATGTTACCGGTCAGGCGCAGTTCGATTTCCCGGGTCGGCTCCCGCTCTTCATACAAAGGCTTCTGGGCCTTCAGGTCCGCGTAGGAAAGGAACTTGCCACCGTTCGCCGCGGCCGGGGCGATGCCACTTCCCTTGGCGTAAAATGGGTCACTGCTGCCTTCCATCATGGCACTGTGGTCCATATCCGACATGTTGGAATGGTCCATATCGCCCTGGGCTGCCATATCGCCGTGGTCCATGTCGCCGTGGTCCATTCCCGGCATGCCGCTCATGTCGGCCATGGTCAGCCTGGGCGCATCACGCATTGAAGGCACCGATGCCGCCATACCCTCTTCCGGAGCCAGTGTCGCCCTGGCATAGCCGGAACGCCCCATAGACTCGGCGAAGATGGTGTAAGCCTGCGCGTCTTTCACGTGCACGATCACGTCGTAGGTTTCCGCGACGCCGATCCGGAACTCGTCCACGTTAACCGGCTGCACGTTATTACCGTCGGCCTGGACAACGGTCATATCCAGCCCCGGAATCCGGACATCGAAATAGGTCATGGCCGATGAATTGATGAACCGCAGCCGGATGCGCTCTCCGGGCTCAAACAAACCGGTCCAGTTCTGGTCCGGACCCATGCCGTTAATCATGCCGGTAAAGCCTTGAACGTCCTCGACATCCGCCTTCATCATGCGCATGTCGCCCCAGGCCATACGGTCTTGAATGGTGTTCATCAGACCGTCTTGTGAAGCGTCCGAGAAAAACTCGCCCACCGTTTGCTGCTGACGGTTGTAGTAATCGGGCATCATTTTCAGGTTCCGCATGATGCGATCACCGGAGTGCGGGTGTTTGTCGGTCAGCTGAACCACGTAGTCGCGATCGTACCGGAACGGTTCCCGCCCCTCTGGCTCGATGACGATGGCACCAAAAGCGCCATCGGGTTCCTGAAAACCGGAATGGCTGTGGAACCAGTAGGTACCAGCCTGGACAATCGGAAATTCATAGGTAAAGGTCTCACCCGGTTGGATGCCGGGGAAGCTGATGCCGGGCACGCCATCCTGCTCAAAGGGGAGAATCAGGCCGTGCCAATGAATGGATGTCATCTCATCCAGGTTGTTGGTCACGTTTATTCTGACGTTCTCGCCTTCCTTGAAGCGCATCACCGGGCCCGGGGATTTT
>JAWOAO010000065.1:0-14477 GCA_046498485.1 Marinobacter sp.
GCCCTGACTGATCAGCTGATCAAATGCCAGGGCCAGCTGATCGGCCATGGCATTCAGGGCTTCAGTCCGGCTCCCGGCGTCCAGTTCCGGGCCACGGGGCGCCTCGGCAACAGGTGGCGCAATGACCTCGTCATCGGGTCTTGCCGGTGTGCGGGCAGGCTGCTCGCCCACTTGAACCGGCTGCACAGAGCGCGGGGGGGCATTAAACACGCCGGAGAGGGTTTCCGAGAGCACCTTGTATTTGCCCTCGTTCACCGATGACACCGAGTACATCACGACAAAAAAGGCGAACAACAGCGTGATGAAATCGGCATAGGAAATCAGCCAACGCTCTTTGTTATGAATGTCGTCTTCTGGTGTTCGACGCCGCCGCATACACTGACCTGCCTCTGCTTACTGCAGGAAACCCCGCAGCCTCAGCTCGATGGATTTGGGGTTTTCGCCCTCGGCAATGGCAATGATGCCATCGATCATCATGTCTTCGTAGCGGGTGCGCTCTTTGATAATGCTGCGCAGTTTGTTGGCGATGGGGAAGAACAACAGGTTGGCCAATGCCACACCGTAAATGGTTGCGACAAAGGCGGTGGCGATGCCGCTGCCAAGCGACTGGGGATCTTCCAGGTTGGTCATCACCTGGATCAACCCCATGACCGCACCGATGATGCCGATGGTTGGCGCGTAGCCACCCATGGCTTCGTAGATACGGGAGGCCTCCAGATCGCGCTGTTCCCGGGATTCCAGGTCTACTTCCATAATGCTGCGGATGGCCTCCGGTTCGGCGCCGTCCACCAGCAGCTGCAGCCCTTTGCGGGCAAACTTCTCCGGCTCCCGCTCGGCCAGGCCTTCAAGACCCAACAAGCCCTGCTTGCGAGACTTGACACTCCAGTCAACCACCTTGCCAATGCCGTCTTCCAGGCTGATATACGGCGGCACAAAGACCCAGCGCGCCTGGCGCAGAGCTCGCTTGAGCATGGGCCAGGAGGTTTGCAGAATGGTGGCCGCCAGCGTGCCACCAATCACAATAACTCCGGCGGGACCATTGAACAGGGAGCCCATCGCCCCACCTTCCAGCAGATTGCCGCCCAGTATCGCGACGAAGGCGAGGATGATTCCAAGCAGGCTCAGAATATCCATCAGCTCACGCCTTCAACCAGCCTGGGGCCGACATCCTCGAGTGGCAGAATCTCGTCGGTCAGACCTGCCTTGGCAACCGCCATTGGCATGCCGTAAATCACCGATGTTTTTTCATCCTGAGACCAGACCACCGAACCGGACTGCTTCATCATCCGGCAGCCTTCTTTGCCATCGGCCCCCATGCCGGTGAGGATCACCCCTAGGGTTTTGCCGGGGAAACTGCGGGCCAGCGAGCCGAAGGTAACGTCGGCACAGGGCTTATAGTTCAGGCGCTCATCGCCCGGAAGTATCCGGATCCGGCCCTGCCCTCCGCGGTTTTCAATCATCATCTGCTTGCCGCCGGGGGCGAGCAGAGCCAGCCCTGGCCTCAGAATATCGCCATCTTCCGCCTGCCGCACTTCGATGTTGCACAGTTTGTTCAGGCGTTCGGCAAACGCCGGGGTAAAGCTCGCCGGCATATGCTGGACCAGCACCAGCGGCGCAGGGAAGGAGGCGGGCAATGCTATCAGAACTTTCTGCAAAGCCACCGGCCCACCGGTGGAGGTGCCGATCGCGACTACGCTGTAATGCCTGGCCGGCGTTTTTCTGGAGGGTCGTCTTGGCGCTTCTGGTCCTTTTGCTGGCTCGGCCCGGCGTTCAGTCAACGCTGATCGTTCACTCTGCAGCGGACGCGCAGTCCGCTCGAGGGGCCGGGCAACAGACGGCCGCTGAGCCTCCACGCGGGGAGCGGGTATTGACGCTGACATCGGTGACGAATGACGGGGTTTGCTGCCCGCAACGTCCAGCACTCTTTCAATCAGAATTTTCTGTAACTGACTGGTGTCCCGGGCGATTTCCTCAAAATTTTTGGGCAGGAAGTCAACCGCACCGGCCTCCAGCGCATCCAGAGTGACCCTGGCGCCTTCGTAGGTCAGCGAGGAAAACATCAACACCGGTATCGGGTGCTTTTTCATGATTTCACGAACCGCCGAGATGCCATCCATAATCGGCATTTCGTAGTCCATGGTGATCACATCCGGGCGCAGTTTTTCCGCCAGCTCGACACCTTCCCGGCCGTTGGTGGCCGCACCAACGACCTTGATCTGACCAGACGCTGTCAGAATTTCCGTCAGCCGTTTTCGAAAAAAACCTGAATCATCAACGACCAGAACAGAAACTGTCATCCCTTTCTCCTAAAAAACCGCGAACCTCCTGCCGGCTACCCTAGCCGTAATGCTGCAGCAGACTTGGCACATCAATAATCAACGCAATGCGGCCATCACCGGTGATCGTGGCGCCGGCCATACCTGGCGTACCTTGCAGTGCCCGGCCCAGAGGTTTGATCACTACTTCCTCCTGACCGACCAGCTGATCCACCACAAAGCCGACCTTCTTGGTGCCCATCGCCACGATGACCACATGGGCATTCTCTGGCTCTTGCTGAGCACCCGCGCCTTTTATCAACCAGCGTTTGACGTGGAACAGCGGGAACACCTTGTCGCGAACGACGATGCACTCGCGGCCATCAACGATGTTGGTTTTGGTCAGGTCCAGATGGAAAATCTCCACCACATTCACCAACGGCAAGGCAAAGGACTGATCGCCCAGCATGATCATCAGCGTGGGCATGATAGCCAGCGTCAGTGGCACCTTGATGATGATGCTGGTGCCCTTACCCTGCTCCGACTCGATGGTAATCTGGCCGTTGAGCTGACCAATCTTGGTTTTGACGACGTCCATACCGACGCCACGGCCAGACACATCGGATATCTGCTCCTTGGTAGAGAAGCCGGCCGCAAAGATCAGGTTAAAGCATTCGTTGTTGGTCAGACGGTCTGCAGCGTCCTGGTCGTAAAGGCCTTTTTCCACGGCTTTGCGGCGCAAAACGTCCGGATCCATACCGGCACCATCGTCGGTGATGGACAACAGGATGTGATCGCCCTCCTGCTCAGCCGACAAGGTCACCGTGCCGGCCCGCGGCTTGCCGCCTTGCTCCCGCACATCCGGAACTTCAATGCCATGGTCAACGGAGTTACGAACCAGGTGAACCAACGGGTCGGACAGGGCCTCGACCAGATTCTTGTCCAGGTCGGTTTCTTCACCGTGCATGACCAGGTTGATCTCTTTCTTCAGACCTCGAGCCAGATCCCGCACTACCCTCGGAAACCGACCAAATACTTTTTTGATCGGCTGCATGCGGGTTTGCATTACCGCCGCCTGCAAGTCGGTGGTGACCACATCCAGATTGCCGACCGCTTTGTGCATGTGCTCGTCTTCACTCTCTGAGCCGAGGCGCTGCAAGCGATTCCTGACCAGTACCAGCTCACCGACCATATTCATGATGTCGTCGAGGCGTTTGGTATCCACCCTGACGCTGGTTTCCGCAACCGGCGCGGCATCCCGGGGCGGAGTGGCCGCTGCGGCTGGCTTCGGTACCGGCTTTACAGGTTCCGGCTCCGGTTTTGGCTGAGGCCTGGCACTTGCTTCCGACTTGCCCGGCACCGGCTCTGATCCCGACACGCCCGGGCTTTTGCCCTTACCGTGCAGTTCATCCAGCAGGTTCTCGAATTCATCGTCAGAGATCAGGTTCGGATCACTGCCCGTCTTCCCGGTTTGTGCGCTGTCTTTATCGGCGTAATCACCAGCACCGTTTTCAACAACCGGCGGCCCGGCAAACTGGCCTTTACCGTGCAGTTGATCCAGCAGGGCCTCGAACTCATCATCAGAGATCTCATCACCGCCCGCACTGTCATTATTGGCAACCGGAGGCTCTGACTTGGCGGTGGCTGCTTTTTCCGAGCTTTTTTCGTCAGCGAGAGCATCCAGTAACTGCTCGAATTCTTCGTCCGTGATGTCGCCGGAGTCACCACCAGATGCAGAGGTTGCTGCCGCCGACTCAGAACCAGTTTCGGCCTTCGCAGGCGCTGGCGCAACGTCTTCTGATTCGGGCCTGGCAAGGCCATCCAGTGCGGCAATCAGTTGCTCCGGGGCTGTCGTAAGCTGTTCCTGGTTACGAACCTGATCGAACATGGTGTTGACGTAGTCCAGCGCCTCAAGCACCACGTCCATTAAATCGGACGTCACTTTGCGTTTGTGATTGCGCAAAGTATCAAAAACGTTCTCGGCTGAATGACAACAGTTAACCAGTGCCTCCAGCTGCAGAAACCCGGCGCCGCCTTTTACCGTGTGAAAACCACGGAAGATAGCATTGAGCAGGTCGCTGTCATCCGGATGTTGCTCCAGATCCACCAACTGCTCAGACAGCTTTTCGAGAATCTCGCCGGCTTCAACCAGGAAGTCCTGCAGAATCTCTTCGTCAGCATCAAAGGCCATGCGTCACCCTCTTCATCGTTCAGAAACCGAGACTGGACAACAGGTCGTCTACACCGTCCTGTCCCGAAACTACATCTTCCCGTTCTTCAGCCTTGATCTGGGGGCCTACCCCTTGTTCGGCAGATTCTTCTTTGTCTTCAAGCTGATGGACTGTGCCGGTCAACTTATCAACGTGACTGGCCATGACCACCAGGCCCAGCAGGTTTTCTTCCATTTCTTTGACCAGGGCGGTGACCTTCTGGATCACCTGCCCGGTCAGGTCCTGAAAATCCTGCGCCAACAGGATTTCCGACAGGTTGCTGTAGAGCAGGTCGGAATCGGTGGTCAGGGCTGCAAAAAAACGATCGATACGGCCGTAAAGTTCCCGGAATTCCGCAGGCGCCATTTCACGGCGACGCAGCCTTTGCCACTCTTCATGCAGGGCAGACGCCTCATCACGTATGGTGTGCGCCACCGGCATGCTTTCCTCTACCAGATCCATGGTGCGGTTAGCCGCCTGACCGGTCATCTGGACCACATACGCCAGGCGGTCCGAAGCGTCCGACATTTTCGACAAGGCTTCTTTTTGCTCGACACTGCGGGGATCTATCTGGAAATTCCGGATAGCCTCGTGCAGGCTCCGGGTCAGGCGCCCTACTTCCCGGTAGAGGCTTTGGTCACGCACCTCACTCAGGTCGTTGATCACAGACATCGCCCGGGCATGATCGCCGGAGCTGATGCTTTCAGCTAATTCCGAACTTTGCTGCCGGAGCTTGTCGATCACTTCCGGATCAAGGCCCTGATGGTTTTCTTTGTTGTCACTCATGACAGCCATCCGACCTCTGGTTACTGGATTCGCTCAAAGATTTTCTCAATCTTTTCCTTCAGAACCGCCGCTGTGAACGGCTTGACCACATAGCCATTGACGCCAGCCTGGGCCGCAGCCACGATCTGATCGCGCTTGGCCTCAGCCGTTACCATCAGGATCGGCAGATTCTTCAGATTCTCGTCCGCGCGTACCGCTTTGAGAAGATCAAAACCTGACATGCCCGGCATATTCCAGTCGGTCACCAGGAAGTGGTACTTGCCACTTCTGAGCATCGGCAGCGCGGTGTTGCCGTCATCAGCTTCATCCGTATTGGTGAAACCAAGATCACGGAGCAGGTTTTTGATGATTCGTCGCATGGTGGAAAAGTCATCCACAATGAGAATTTTCATGTTCTTGTCCAATGGGACCTCCAGTCAGTAACACCCGGCTTTCATTCAGCCTTTTAAAATCTAGCAGGCCGCTGATTTAGCCGCTTATTGTGTGGTGTTTGGCCGCGTTGTAAAGCGCCGGTTACCAAAATCTACACAGGAGCCTGCCGCGCGAACAGGTCGACCCCGGTTATTCTGTGTCACCTTCGCGCCATTCGGACAACCGCCCCCTGAGGCGCAGTGCCGCCTGACTATGAATCTGGCTGACACGACTTTCACTGACTCCAAGCACTGCGCCGATTTCCTTGAGGTTGAGTTCCTCCTGGTAATACAGGCTCAAAACCAGTTTTTCCCGCTCGGGAAGTGCTTCGATAGCCGCCGCCAGGCTCTTCTGAAAGGCTCCGGCCGCGAAGCCATCCAGCGGATTATCACTGGCCTCTGCTTCTTGTATCGGCAGCTCGCCGGATTCATTGAGCTCATCGAGACTAAAAAGTCGACCGCTGTTGGCATCGGCCAATGAGGCATGGTATTCCGACAGCCCGACACCCAACTCTTCGGCAACGTCGGCATCCTGCGCTTCTCGACCGTGACGGTCTTCGACCGCCTTGATCGCAGCCGCAATACGGCGGGAATTACGGTGCACCGATCGTGGCACCCAGTCACCCTTGCGAATCTCATCCACCATGGCCCCGCGTATGCGGATACCCGCGTAGGTTTCAAAGGTGGCACCTTTGCCCGAGGAATAACGTTGCGCAGCTTCCAGCAAACCGATCATGCCCGCTTGCATGAGGTCGTCGAGCTGCACCGAGGCCGGTAGACGGGCCATCAGATGAAGGGCGATTTTCTTGACCAGCGGCGCATGCTCTTCAATGAGTGCTGAAGCGCCTTTGGCACCGGACTGATGATAGATTCCCAGATTTTTCGCCAATGTCATGTATCCGGTTTTCTTATAGGACTGGATTCAGATCAGACTTAGACGAGCCGTTCCACAAAGAACTCGAGATGCCCCCTGGGTGAGGAAGGTAGCGGCCAGCTGTCCACTTTATCCGCCAGAGCCCGGATCGCCAGTGACGCCTTGGCTCGGGGATAGGCCTCAAGAACCGCCCGCTGCCGCTGCACCGCTTTTTTCACGGCTTCGTCGTAAGGCACGATCCCGACGTATTGTAATGCCACATCGAGAAAACGCTCAGTAACACGCGTCAGTTTTTCATACAGATGCCGACCTTCCTGCTCGTTCCGCACCTGGTTGGCCAGAATACGGAAACGGTCAGTGCCGTAGTCACGATTCATCAATTTGATCAACGCGTAGGCGTCGGTGATGGAGGTCGGCTCGTCACACACCACCAGCAGAAGTTCCTGTGAGGCCCGGAGAAAACACACCACACCCTCGGAAATACCGGCCGCCGTGTCGACAATCAACACATCAATCTGATCGCCCAGTTCACTGAACGCGTTGATCAGCCCGGCGTGTTCCATCGGGCTTAACTGGGTCATACGCTGGGTGCCGGAAGACGCCGGCACAATTTTGATGCCACCCGGGCCATTGACCAGCACATCTTTGAGGTCACACTCGCCACTCAACACATCATGAATGTTGCGATTGGCAGTGATCCCCAGCAATACGTCTATGTTTGCGAGACCAAGATCGGCGTCCAGCAAAACCACCCGCCGGCCCTTCTGGGCCAGCGCGATACCGAGGTTGACGGACACATTACTTTTACCGACACCGCCCTTGCCGCCGGTAACGGCAATCACCTGAACCTGATGTGATTTGCTCATACTGTTTTCAGTCTCTTACTGCGTTCTTGTGTCGGCGCAGGGACGGATAACCGCCTGTTGCACCTCTGCCCATTGAGCCTCAGGCGCCTTCCGCGACGGCCTGACTGTGCTGCTGTGCCTTAAGACGTTCTATGCCCATTCGCACCAGAGGAATCGCCTCGGCCCGATGCAGGTCTTCCGGAATCTTCTGGCCATCTGTATACCAGGCCACCGGCAAGCCGGTTTCCATAACAAAACCCAGGGCTTCACCCAGGGTCAGGGCTTCATCAATTTTGGTCATGACGCAGCCAGCGAGGTTTGCCATCTTATAGCAATGCCACACGGATTTCATGATACGTGGCTGACTGGTGGCAGACACCACCAGATGAGTACGGATATTGTGATCGCTGCGGACCAACTCTGCCAGCTGTTCCTGATAGCCCCGATCGGAACTGGTCAGCCCGGCGGTATCAATCAGCACCAGATGCTTATCGGATAGCTCATCGAGAATATCGTCAAGGGAGTGACTCTCATCAACCACCCGGACCGGTACGTTCAGAATACGGCCGAACACAAAGAGCTGTTCATGAGCCGCCACGCGATAGCGATCTGTAGTAACCAACGCTAAGGAGTCCGGCCCGTGTTCAAGCACGTAGCGGGCAGCCAGCTTGCCGATGGTCGTGGTTTTGCCGGACCCGGTCGGCCCGACCAGGGCATACACTCCACCCGCTTCAACCCAATGCTCACGCGCCGTTCTGACACCCGTCGCCAGCATTTTCAGCGACTGCTTCCAGCCATCTTCGAGACGGCCGTTCCGGTGCTGCCGCGATACCGAGACCGAGAGTTCGGCGCTGAGGCCAAACTCCTGAAGCCGCTCGGCCAGTCTCTGCTGAACCGCGCTTGAAGGGCTTACCGGGGCCGAGGCTTCAGCGGCAGGCGCGCGCCCGCTGACCAGCTCTCTCAGCGAGCTGATCTCCGCTCTCATACTGGCAAGCTCGTCAGGATAGCCGCCTGGGGGGGGATTCGCGGTGGCCGGGGATCGTTGCGACTCGTCACTGGAGGTGTCGAACAAACCGTCAGCGGGCATCGCGCTGCCATGGTCGTCAACCCTTGTGCGACTCAGGTCCGAGCCGACATTGGCCCGTTTTTCGCGAACCTCCCGAATCCGGCTGCGCGAACGATCCAATTCTTGTTCCAGGTGACGATGCTGATCGGCCTGCATTTCGGCCAATCTGGAACCGTTGGTTGCCTCTGCTGCCTTTTCGCCAAGACGCTGACGCGCCATATTTTCGTCATAATCCAGAGCCGTCACTATTTCGACGCCTCCATCTACCCGGCGATTGGACAGAATCATGGCATCGGGGCCCATTTCATGACTGACCTGTTTCAGGGCCTCGGCCATGGATTTCGCAAAAAATCGCTGTACTTTCATGATGCCTCATCCTCCACCGGTGAGCCGTATCCGGCTGACCGCGTTGCTCTGCAAGGCCTTACTGGCCCACAGAGGCGACTATCGTAATCTGTTTGTTATCCGGAATTTCCTGGTAGGAGAGCACGTGCAACCGCTCTACCCCGTAACTGGCAAATTTCGCCAACACTGGCCGCAAGGGCCCGGAAACCAGCAGAATGGCGGGCTTGCCCAGCATCTCCTGGCGCTGCACGCTGTCCTGAAGGGAGCGCTGCAGCTTTTCCACCATGTTGGGCTCAAGCACCAGCCCGATATCATCCTGTCCGCCGGATTGTTGACTCTGCTGAACAGACTTAAGCAATAACTGTTCCAGATCTGGATCAAGGGTGATCACCGGGATCTCGGCATCGCTGCCACAGATGCTCTGAACAATCATCCGTCGCAGCGATTGCCGGGCCAACATGGTCAGCAGTTTCGGATCCTGGCTCTTGGGATGCACATTGACGATTGCCTCCGCGATGGAGCGCATGTCCCGGACCGGCACTTCTTCCTTGAGAAGATTCTGCAACACCTTAAGCAGAATGCTGATCGAGACCGACGCTGGCACCAGCTCTTCAGCCAGCTTGGGCGAGATTTTTTCCAGTTGATCCAGCCACTTCTGCGTCTCTTCATGGCCGATCAGTTCGTGGGCATGCTTTTGCAGAATCTGATTAAGATGAGTCGCAACCACAGTACTGGCGTCAACCACGGTGTAACCGAGGGTCTGCGCCTGATCTTTCTTGTCCGGCTCGATCCAGATGGCATCCAGGCCAAAGGCCGGGTCTTTGCCGGCAATGCCTTCAACCTTGCCAAATACCTGGCCGGGATCAATGGCCAGCTCGCGCTCCGGGTGGATTTCCGCTTCGGCAATGGTCACACCCATCAAGGTAATGCGATACACGTTCGGCATCAGGTCCAGGTTGTCCCGGATATGCACCGACGGCATCAGAAAACCCAGATCCTGTGACAACTTTTTACGCACGCCTTTGATTCGACTGAGCAACTGACCACCCTGAGACTTGTCCACCAGAGGGATCAATCGATAGCCTACCTCCAGACCAACAATGTCGACAGTCGCGACGTCGTCCCAACCCAGCTCACGGGTTTCGCCCGGAGCTGGCAAAGCCTGGCCTTCGCTACCGGAGCGATCCTGAACAACCTCACCACCCGAGCGCGACGCGCTGCCGGCAAAACCGGCCCGACCAGCGTAAGCGCCGTCTTCTTCAATGGTCTGCTGTTGCTTTTTCCAGATCATCCAGGCGGCACCGATCGACAACAGGCCAAGCCCGAGAAAGGCAATATGCGGCATGCCCGGAATCAGGCCGAGGATAATCAGTATGGTACCGGCAATACCGATGGCCTTGGGCGCATTGAACATCTGCTGGATGATCTGCCCGCCCATGTCCTGACTGTCAGAAACCCGGGTCACCATGATCGCGGCCGAGGTCGACAGCAACAGCGACGGAATCTGGGCAACCAGGCCATCACCGATGGTCAGCAGAGCGTAACGTTCCATGGCCAGACCAAAAGCCAGGTCATGCTGCAGCATACCAATGGCGACACCGCCAATGATGTTGATCGCAAGAATCAGCAAGCCGGCAACGGCATCGCCTTTAACAAATTTGGAGGCGCCGTCCATGGAGCCATAAAAGTCGGCCTCCTGAGCGATTTCCGAGCGACGCATTTTGGCCTCTTCCTGATTGACCAGGCCCGCATTGAGGTCGGCATCAATCGCCATCTGCTTTCCGGGCATGGCGTCCAGGGTAAAACGGGCGCTGACTTCGGAAACCCGGCCGGCACCCTTGGTCACCACCAGAAAGTTGATGATCATCAGAATGGCGAACACCACCAGGCCGACGGCATAGTTGCCGCCGATCAGCACGGCACCGAAGGACTCGATCACCTTACCGGCGGCATCCCCGCCCTCATGGCCTTCCAACAAGACGATCCGGGTAGAGGCAACGTTCAGGCCGAGCCGCAGCAGGGTCGCCACCAGCAGCACCGTCGGGAATGCAGCAAACTCCATCGGTCTGAGCGCGTACACACACACCAGCACAATGACGATGGACAAGGTGATGTTGAAGGTAAAGAACACGTCCAGCAGAAAAGCCGGCATGGGCAGGATCATCATGCCCAACAACCCCATCAACATGACGGGAATGCCGATGTTGCCCCGCGTCAGGGTTTTGACGTTACTCAGAACTTGCGCTCTGTCCATGCTGGATACTGCTCCGCTTTGCCGTGCTGTCGGGTGTGTCGGGGTCGGAAATCTGGCGCAAGACGTCGTTTGAAGACAACTCTCGCAAGATCCGTACCAGCCCTTACAAAATTAGATATTTTCAGCCTGGCCAGTGCCTGACGCAGGCGCCCAGATACGGTATCCTTGCGCCATTTGACGCACCATAATCCAAGCCCGAACAACCGAACACACAGGTGACCCCAATGCCGATTCACGAAGTGAAGCACCCCCTGATACGCCACAAACTCGGCCTGATGCGCCGCTCAGACATCAGCACCAAAAATTTTCGTGAGCTGGCACAGGAAGTTGGCACGCTGCTGACCTACGAGGCCACCAAGGATTTCACGCTGCAGGAAGAAACCATTGAAGGCTGGGCCGGGCCGGTGACGGTGGAACAGATTCACGGCAAAAAAATCACCATCGTCCCCATTCTACGTGCCGGCCTGGGCATGCTGGACGGCGTCCTGAGCCTGATCCCGGTGGCCCGGGTCAGCGTGGTTGGCCAGATCCGCAATGAAACCACCCTCGAGGCCGAAACCTATCTGGAAAAGCTGGTGGGCGAACTGGATCAGCGCATGGCGCTGATTATTGATCCGATGCTGGCAACCGGCAGCTCCATGATCTCCACCATCGACCTGCTTAAAAAAGCCGGCAGCACGGAAATCCGTGCGCTGGTGCTGGTGGCGGCGCCGGAAGGCATCAAGAAGGTGCTGCAAAAGCACCCGGACGTCTCTATCTACACCGCCTCGGTAGACCAGTGCCTGAATGAGAAAGGCTACATCCTGCCTGGCCTGGGCGACGCCGGCGACAAGATCTTCGGCACCAAGCAAAAGGACGTCTGATCATGCAGGACCCCACCAACGAACCCACCTGGAAGCAGGCCCTCGCCGGCTCCCAGATGCTCCTGGTTGCCTTCGGCGCACTGGTGCTGATGCCGCTGATCACCGGGTTCGACCCCAACGTCGCCCTGTTCACCGCCGGAATCGGCACGCTGATTTTCCACGTGGTCACCGGCGGCCAGATTCCCATTTTCCTGGCGTCATCCTTTGCCTTCATCGCGCCCATTATCGCGTCCAAGGGCCGGTTCGGCCTTGACGAAACGCTCGGCGGCCTGATGGCTGCGGGCATTCTCTACATCCTGCTCTCGGGCGCAGTGAAGCTGCGCGGGACCGGATTCGTCACTCGCTTGTTGCCACCCGTCGTCATCGCTCCGGTCATCATGACCATCGGCCTGGGCCTCGCGTCTGTCGCTGTCCACATGGCGTCTGGCCGCACCGGCGACGGCGCCGCCCAACTGGTCCCCCAAAACACCGCGATCTGGATCGCCATGGTCTCGCTGGCCGTCACCATCGTCATGTCGGTCTGGGCAAAAGGCATCTTCCGGCTGATTCCGATCATGTTCGGCGTTATCGTCGGCTATATCCTGTCCTGGTTTGCCGGTATCGTCGACACTACCGCCGTTCAGCAAGCCGCCTGGTTTGCCGTACCCAACTTTGTCGCACCCGCCTTCAGCTGGGGCGCCATCCTGTTCATGATCCCGGTCGCCATCGCGCCGGCCATCGAACACATCGGTGACGTTCTGGCCATTGGCAACGTCACCGGCAAAAACTATCTCAAGAAACCCGGCCTGCACCGCACCCTGCTGGGCGACGGCCTGGCCACCAGCGCCGCCTCCATGCTCGGCGGACCGCCCAACACCACCTATTCGGAAGTCACCGGCGCGGTCATGCTGACCCGCAATTTCAACCCGAAAGTCATGTGGTGGGCCGCCGGCACCGCTATCATCCTGGCCTTCGTAGGCAAGTTCGGCGCGGCCCTGCAGACCATTCCGATGCCGGTCATGGGCGGCATCCTGTGCCTGCTGTTCGGCTCCATCGCCGTGGTCGGCCTGAACACCCTGATCCGCCACCAGGTAGACCTGTCCCAGCCCCGCAACCTGGTCATCGTCGGCGTCACTCTGGTGTTCGGCATCGGCAACATGGCAATCGGCCAGCTCGAAGGCATCGCCCTCAGTGCCGTGACCGCCATTGCCCTGAACCTCATTCTTCCGGGCGACAAAGAAGCCTGGGGCAAGCGGATTTACGAACACAAAGAGGATTGACCTGTTGCCGCTGTCGCGGCAAGGATCAGGATACTGACCAAGTCTGAAGTGCGGCGTTGGTCCGGCCTCCCAAAAATCTCGGAGGCCAGGGATGGCCGGAGCGAAGCGCACAGGGAAGTGCTTGTAGCGTTTTTTGGGAGGCCGGACCAACGCCGCACCAGCAAGCTGGCGTAAGTCAAAGTCCCAAATCAGATATCCCGACGCATCTCCGGCGGAATCGGGAGGTCCGGCATACCGGGCTTGTCACCACGCCCCTTGCGGAACTGGCGCAGCTGGAACACATAGGCCAGCACCTGCGCGATGGCCATATACAGACCATCCGGAATCTCCTGACCGATATCCGAATTGTGATACACCGCCCGGGTCAGCGGCGGCGTACGCAGAATCTCCACCTTATTGGCTCGCGCAATCTCCATAATCTTGAAGGCAATCTCATCGGCCCCCTTGGCGACCACCACCGGCGCGCCCATCGACATCTGATCGTATTTCAACGCCACCGCATAATGGCTCGGGTTGGTGATCACCACATCCGCCGTCGGCACATCCTGCATCATCCGGCGCTGGGACATCTCACGCTGCAACTGACGAATTTTACCCTTGACCTCCGGTTTACCCTCGGAGTCCTTGTACTCGTCCTTCACCTCCTGCTTGGTCATCCGCAGTTTCTTCTGGTGATCGTAAATCTGAAACGGCACATCAATCATCGCAATGATGATCGTCGCACACGACAAAAAGAAGAAACTCCAGGCCAGCGTCCAGACCACATGAGTCATCGCCGGCACGATCGGTTCCTCAGCAATACTCAGCAAGTCTTCCGTCCGCAGATTCAGGATCAGAATGGCCACCGACAGCACCAGCCCCACCTTGGCAATCGCCTTCACCAGCTCAATCAGCGAACGCGCCGAAAACATCCGGCCCAAGCCCTTGATCGGATCCATCCGGTTGGCTTTCGGGGCGATCGCCTTGGCACTGAACAACAGACCACCAATACCAATGGAGCCGGCGATAGCCGCAATCAGCAGCATGATCAAAATGGGCGAGAGGGCAAAGGCCGCGGCTTTGGCAGCCAGGATCAGCTGGACACTCATGTGACGAGTGTCGTAAATGGCAGACCGTTCAAGGGTAAAGGCATCACGCATTATGCCCTCAAGAGCAGCGCCCAGGCTGCCGCCGAACATCAGCAAACCACCGGCACCGGCCAGCAATACCGACATGGTCGCCAGCTCTTTGGAGCGGGCCGTCTGGCCATCTTCCCTGGCCTTTTCGAGTCGTCGGGGGGTGGCCTCTTCGGTTTTTTCCTGGCTGTTGTC
>JAWOAO010000207.1:0-3301 GCA_046498485.1 Marinobacter sp.
GGTCGGGATACTTAAAATCATACACGCACATGGAAAATCCCTTGGAAAGGTGCTGCCGGATAAAGGGCAGAACCACAGAATAAGATTTTCCGGATCCGGGGGTACCAATGACAATGGAGCCGCGGAACGGATTGACAATGTTTATCCAGCCTTCGTGCCATTTGCGCTTGTACTGGTACAGCGTGGCAAGGTTAACCCCATCAAATACCCGCCAGTCAGGCATCTGTGCAACCGTATGCGGTTGCGCTGTGGTGGCAGGGCAACTCCCTGACTTATGAGACCTTGAGTGCCCGGGTAGAAAATATAGCGCGGAGGCTTGCAGCCAGCGGCAGCAGAAACGATAGAGTAGGTGTCCTCGCCTGGAACTGCCCTGAGTTTGTTGAGCTGATCTATGCGGTACCCGCCAGCGGCAAAATCCTCGTGCCCCTGAATGCCAGGCTGGCTGCTGATGAGTTGCTGTACCAGCTCCTGTCAGCTGGCGTGATAACCTTGTTCGCCGACCCCGAACTGCTTGCGCCACTGCTCGACCATCCCGATATGCCCGAAGGGATGACAGTTGTTACCCTCGACGGCGAGTATCAACAGTGGCAGGAGGCCGGCTCATCGGCTGAGCTTCCGCTGACCGCCGAGGATGACCCCGTATGGATACTTTATACGTCAGGCTCCACCGGCAGACCCAAGGGTGCGGTACTAACTCATCGTTCTTTTATGGCGGGCCTTGAATCTGCCGCTATTGGTCGTCCCGTAGCGCCCGATGACCGCTATTTTTATCCTTTCCCGCTGTTTCATGTTGCCGCGCATAACGTATTGTTGCAGCACCAGTACGGTGCCGCAGTCGTTCTCGCCCGGTCATTCAATGCCGCTGAAACCTTGCAAGCCTGCCGGGAGCTGAAGGTCACTACCATGTCGCTGGCACCGACCATGATTGGTTTGCTGCTGGATCAGCCTGGCTTCAACGCTGCGGATTTACAAACGGTTCGCACTATCGGCTACGGCGCGTCTGCGATGCCGGAGGGCCTGTTGCGACGGTTGCTGGCGGAGACCACTGTTGGCCTGTGCCAGAGCTACGGGATGACCGAATTATCCGGCAGCGCCGCATTCCTGACGGTGGCGGATCATCAGCTGGCGGCTACCACCCGGCCTGAACTACTTGCCAGCGTCGGTAAGCCATTGCCAACTGTGGTGATCAGGTTGGCTGACGAGCGTGGCGATTCCTGTGCGCAGGGTGAAAGGGGCGAAATTCTCGTGCAAGCCCGGCAGTGCATGCTGGAATACTGGCAACAGCCTGCTGCGACTGCCGAGGCACTGGAGGATGGCTGGTTGCGCACTGGCGACATCGGCCGCTTTGACGCCGATGGCTATCTCTACATCGTCGATCGCAAAAAAGACATGGTGATCAGCGGTGGTGAAAACGTTGCCTCAAGGGAAGTTGAAGAGGTGCTGCGGCGGCACGCTGCCGTCAAGGATTGCGCGGTGATCGGTGTGCCCGATACGACCTGGGGAGAAAAGATTTGCGCGGTGGTACAGCTTGTATCCGAGATCACCGAAAAAGACCTGAGTGCACACTGTCGCCGGTATCTTGCCGCTTACAAGACGCCCCGCCACTGGCTTCGCGTAGATACTCTGCCGGTCAATGCGGCAGGTAAGGTGGACAAGCCGGCGCTAAGGCAAAAGATGACAGATCAGCCACTGGCTGCCACTATTAAGCATTGAAACGGGATTCTCCCAATCTTCGCAACGCGCAGGGGTGACTGGCTATGCAGAACGCTATCGGACTGATCGGCCTGGCGGTGATGGGCCAGAACCTGGTGCTGAATATAGCCAATCACGGTTTCCCGATAGCGGTGTACAACCGTACCACCGAGACCATGAACGCGTTCATAGACGGACTCAGCAGCGAACCAGAAGATAAGGTCTGGCCGGGTAGCCGCGACCGGATCAGCGGTTACGAGCACCTCACGGATCTGGTGGCCTCGCTTGAGCGCCCGCGACGGGTGATGATGATGGTCAAGGCCGGCAAGCCGGTGGATGCCGTTATCGACCAGTTACGGCCACTGCTTGAACCTGGTGATCTGGTCATTGATGGCGGCAACAGCGATTTCAGGGATAGCAGCCGTCGCTCGCGAGAATTGCGTGATGAGGGCTTATTGTTTATCGGCGTGGGAGTTTCCGGCGGTGAGGAGGGGGCGCTCAAAGGGCCGTCCATCATGCCGGGAGGCCACCCTGAGGCATGGCCGCTGGTGAGTGATATCTTCCAGTCCATTGCCGCCAAGGTTGGCCCCCACGGGGATATACCCTGCTGTGACTGGGTGGGGGAAGATGGTGCGGGACACTACGTGAAGATGGTGCACAACGGCATAGAATATGGCGACATGCAGCTTATTTGCGAAGCCTATTTTGTTCTCAAGCAGGCGCTGGGCCTCTCCAACAGCCAGCTTCACCAGGTCTTCAAAGCCTGGAACGAGAGCGAGCTGGAAAGTTACCTGATTGAAATCACCCGGGATATCTTCACTGTGAAGGATCCGGAGTCCGGCGGCTTCCTGGTTGACCAGATTCTGGATGCCGCTCAACAAAAGGGCACGGGTCGGCTGATGAGCCAACATGCTCTGGAGTTGGGTGTGCCTACAACCTTGATTACCGAGGCGGTATACGCCCGCGCTCTCTCCAGCCAGAAAGACGCACGGGTGCGTGCAGCTGCCGTACTCCCGGGCACGGATGGCGTTTTTAATGGTGACCAGGGCCGGTTTATAGAGGACGTGCGTCTGGCGCTGTATGCATCCAAGCTGGTCAGTTATGCGCAGGGATTCGTTCAGCTCGACGCGGCGGCCTCCGAGTTTGGCTGGGAGCTGGACAACGGTAATATTGCGATGCTCTGGCGTGGGGGCTGTATCATCCGGTCGGTGTTCCTGGAGGACATCAAGGCGGCTTTTGTCGCTAATCCGGGCCTCGAAAATCTGCTTCTGGATGATTTTTTCAGGGGAGCGATTGAGCGCTCTCAGGAGGGCTGGCGGCGGACTGTTTTGACGGCGGTCAAGCTGGGCTTGCCGGCACCGGGATTTGCCGCCGCTCTATCCTATTACGATGGCTATCGTTGCGAGCGTCTGCCGGCCAACCTGCTACAGACACAAAGGGACTATTTTGGAGCCCATCGCTATGAGCGCCTGGATAGTCCCCGGGGTGAAACGTTCCACACTGATTGGCTCCACGAGCGGGATGGTGCTGATCCTGTGGGGGTCGATGCAGGACCTGGCCACGATCTTCAGCTTCGCCGACCTGACCATGGCCCTGCTGGCGGTGGTCA
>JAWOAO010000278.1:0-8892 GCA_046498485.1 Marinobacter sp.
GGCGAGGTGCCGGATTTGTGGTTCCTGGCCGGCAGCCTGATGATTGTGGTGCCGCTGGTGCTGATTGGCCTGCGCCACCGGCGCCGTCTACCGGCGCGGGGCTTTAACCCCGATATCCGGGAACGTCCGGAAAACCGGGAAGACCGTCAACTGCCGGTTGATGCCTGAGTTTTCAGGCAGGCCTCAATAGAAAAGGTGTGACTGCAGTCATCGCCCAATGCCCTGAGCGACTCCGCCAGGCGCAGGAGATAGTCGGAATTGGGCCCGCTGGGGCCAGAGGCCAGGGCAATCTGACGGGCAATGTCCGCTTCCGGTGCCTCGCCCAGAAAGGCTTCGTTATCTTCGGTGGCGATGTACACCAACCCCTCGGCGTGACTGCCGTCATCAAAGGTCATGGTGGTGCTGAAGCGCAGGTAACCGTTCTTTTCCCGCACATCCAGATACTCGAACACCTTGGGCGACACCCGGTACGCCATACCCTTGCACATCGCACCGGGTTGCTCGATCAGGGTGACCACCCGGCCCGGCGCTTCCGGTGTGCCCCGGTGATCGTGGGAACCCTGCCAGAACCGCCGGGCCCAGCCGCGAATTGAGGCCGGCCGCTGCTCCAGAAACGGAAAATCCACCTTGTAGATCAGCGAGCCGTAACCGAACAACCAGAGGGTTTCAATACCCTCGAAGTTGAAGCGGCTGCGATTGTACTCAATGGTGTTGGCGGGCATACAGGTCCTGCGTTGTCATCAAAAACCGGATGCTGTCAGGCACCCTGGGTGCTTGCAATAAACCCGGCAATACCGGTGAGCACGATTTCTGCCGCCATGGCAGACAGAATCAATCCGCTGATTTTCGACATGATGTTCAGGCCGGTTTTGCCCAGTACCTTTTCCAGGTAGCCGGACAACCGCAGCAACACGGCCAGAATCAGCAATCCGGACAGCAGCCCGATCAAACCGCCAGCCACTTCCGGCACCGATTTCAGTTCGGCACCGTAAACCATGATGGCACCGATGGTGGCGGGGCCGATCATCACCGGAATCGCCAGTGGTACGACCGCCACATCATCACGATCTTCATCCGGCAGGCCGGTGGCATGATTACGGGTGCCGCTGTTGACCAGGCTGATCGCAGTGAGGAACAGCAGGCTGCCGGCACCGATACGGAACGAGTTCAGGGTAATGCCGATGGCGCCGAACAGCAGCGGGCCGGCGAAGAACAGAATGACACCCAGAATAAACGCCGACACACAGGCCCGGCGGATGATGGACACTTTCTCCGACGCCGGCAGGCCACGGGTCAACGCCAGGAACATGGTCACCACAAAGAACGGTGCCAGCAGGAACAGAAAACGGATGGTACTGCTGATGTAAGTGGTGAAAAACGTCTCAAGCATTCCGACACATCCGGCAAGAAGTTAAAGCCGGTAAGCATAGCGCCTAAAAGCCAGCGCTGCCGTAAGGAAGAGAACCTATTGGCTGCAGAAACAGGCGCCTGCAGCCAGTGTTAACGCTTGATGGATGGCTTGCGCGATTTACCGGGTCTGGCGGGTTTGCCCTTCGGGGCGCTCGGCCGCCCAGCCGGTTTCGGGCCGCCGCCGGGCTTGCCGGCTGGCCGGCCTGGTCGCTTTCCGGGGCCGGCTGCGGGCCCTTTATTTTTACCCTGCCCCTTGCCCGGACCTTTCCCCGAGCCCTTACCAGCCCGCCCGGCGGCCGGTTTGCCTGCAGGTTTGGCGCCGGCCCGGGCCGGCTTGCCGCCAGTGCCCTGACGCGGGCCTTTCGAGTTCACGGGTTGCTTGCGGGGCTTGCTCGCTGGTGCCTCCGCCGTCTCCGATGACGAATCCCGGATGGCGTCAAACAGCGTGGTCAGTTCCTGTTCGGTCAGATCACGCCAGGCGCCCACCGGCAGCCCGCGCAGGCTGACATTCATGATCCGCACCCGCTCCAGTTTGGTGACCTCATAGCCGAAATATTCCGCCATGCGCCGGATCTGCCGGTTCAGGCCCTGCACCAGGGTAATGCGGAAGACAAACCGGGACACCTGCTCGACCTGACAGGGTTTGGTCACCGTGCCAAGAATCGGCACGCCGCGGCTCATGCCGGTAACAAATTCCTGCGTCACCGGCTTGTCGACGGTGACCAGGTACTCCTTTTCATGATTGTTGCCGGCGCGCAGGATCTTGTTGACCAGATCGCCGTTGCTGGTGAGGAAAATCAGTCCCTGGGAATCCTTATCCAGGCGGCCAATAGGGAAAATTCGCTCACTGTGGCCGACAAAGCGCTGGATGTTGTCCTTCTCGGCGCTGTCGGTGGTACTGACCACGCCCACCGGTTTGTTGAGGACGATGAAGATCAGATCTTCCTCATCCCGCGGCTCCACCACCTGGCCATTCACCTTGACGGTATCGCCGGGCAGTACCTGATCGCCGACCTGAGCCCGCCGACCATTGATATGAACATTACCCTGCTCGATGTAGCGATCAGCGTCCCGTCGGGAACAGATCCCGCTCTCGCTGATGTATTTGTTCAAACGGGTGGATGTCCTGGTGACCATGAAGCCCTGCCGGATGCGGATAATGAATGGATAGCACACAAGGTGCACAACGCAATCCGCGCATCATCCCATCGGGATGCGATGACGGCAACCGCCAAGAGGGCGTCCAGGTCATCACCCGGCCAGGTTGCTGACAAGCATGATCGGGGTTGTTAACAAGATGCCCCAGGCAAACAGGGCAAGAAGGCCATCCTTGGAAATCATGGCCAGGCCAAACGCCATAAAGGCAACACCGGCAATGCTCGAGCTGAACGGGACAATTTCGGTTGCCGGCATCACCCCGGCAATTACCATGCAAGCCAGGGCGATCACGTAAAGCCCTGGCCCTCTGACAAACAGGATAAGCCTCGGGCAGAGCAGGCTGTCGATCATCCGGGCGGGCCGGCGCAGCCAATTCAGCCCCTGCTGCAGCCTTTTGACCGGTATCTCACGCTTTACAACCCAGCCCGGCAGCCAGATGTATTGCCTGCCGAGCAGAATCTGCCCCAGGGTTAACAACGTGAGCAGCCCCATAAGGGTTGGCATTCCGGGCACTCCGCTCAGCGGAGTGACCAGGATAATGCCGACAAAAAGCACCACGGGGCCAAAGGTACGCCGGCCTACAGAGTCCATCATTTCGCCAATGGAAACGAAAGCACGGTCTGCCGCCCCGGCCTCGATACGATCCAGCAACTGCGCCATGTTGGCGGGATCACTCTGATCATCCATTAACGCCTGCCTGCGGATATCCGGCACCTATTCCGTCGTGTTGTAGACGTAGGACGATACCGTGCCATCAGTGTTAAAGCGCACCACCAGGTCGGTCGTCTCCGCATCACCGATCGCGGACCAGCGGTACTTGCCGTAAGTCCAGGTGCGTTTGCCGTCTTCGACGCCGGTGCGCCAGGGCTCACCGAACAGGGTCTGAATCTCGGCACGGGTGGTCTCACCGATGTGAATCTGGTCCACATTATGAGTGGCAAAATCACGACCAACGGTGGCGCAGCCCACCAGGGTGGCCAGCAAAAGCACAAGGCCAGCCAGTTTGAGATTTCGGATCAACGCCATATCCAACTCCTTTTTAAGGCATTTATCTAAACGGAAGGTCTTTATCATAGCGTCTCCGCGAGGCAATGCGATTACCAAGGTGTCACACGATGACCACACCGGGCACGATGTCCAGATCGTGGTCACCGGGCAGACTTGGCAACCTGAACTAGTATGTAGGTATCCAGGTAACTGGTTCATCGGGCAATCCGGAGGACATACCAACAATGAAAATCGGTATCCCCAGGGAAATTTTCAAGGATGAACGGCGGGTAGCAGCCACCCCGCCCTCGGTTCACAAACTCATTGGTCTTGGTTATGAGGTTGTCGTTGAAGGCGGCGCCGGCGAAGCCGCTCACTACTCCGATGAGGCCTATGAGAAAGTGGGCGCGGCCATAGCCGTCGATACGACATCGCTGTGGCAGGAAGCGGATTTCATCCTGAAAGTCCGCGCTCCGATGAAAAACCCCTCCCTGAACAAGCATGAAGTGGACCTGATGAAGGAAGGGGCGTTTCTGGTCAGCTATATCTGGCCGGCGCAGAATCCGGAGCTGCTGGAGAAGCTGGCGGCGAAGAAGATTACCTCGTTCGCCATCGACAGCCTGCCCCGCATCAGCCGTGCCCAGAAGATGGATGCCCTCAGCGCCATGGCCAACATTGCCGGCTATCGGGCGGTGATTGAGGCCGCCAATAATTTCGGGCGTTTCTTTACCGGGCAGGTGACGGCAGCGGGTAAGGTGCCACCGGCGAAGGTTATGGTAATTGGCGCCGGCGTCGCGGGACTGGCCGCCATTGGCGCTGCCAACAGCATGGGTGCCATCGTACGGGCCTTTGATACCCGGCTCGAGGTAAAGGAACAGGTTGAGAGTATAGGCGCCGAGTTCCTGGTGCTGGATTTCGACGACGAGGAGGGCAGCGGTAGCGGCGGCTACGCCAAGCAGATGAGCGACGAGTTCATCAAGGCGGAGATGGCGCTGTTTGCGGAGCAGGCCAAGGAAGTGGACATCATCATCACCACCGCGCTGATTCCAGGCAAGCCGGCCCCGAAACTGATCACCGCCGACATGGTGAAATCGATGAAACCCGGCAGCGTGATTGTCGACCTGGCATCGGAACGCGGCGGCAACTGCGAACTGACCGAGCCCGGCAAGGTTGCCCATCACCATGGCGTGACGCTGATCGGCTACACCGACCTGCCCAGCCGTATGGCCAAGGTGGCCAGCGATCTCTACGCCACCAACCTGGTGCACTTGCTCACCGAACTGACCCCTGAGAAGGATGGCCAGCCCCGGGTCAATATGGAGGACGAAGTCATCCGTGGCCTGGCGGTGGTGCGAGAGAATGACATTACCTGGCCGCCACCCCAGCCGGAATCGCCGGTCAGCCCCGCACCGCCGCCGGGAACGGAGGAACCATCGGTCGCCGATAAAGCCGCCGCCAAGAAGACCGCTGACCGCCGCAGCCTTATCGGCAAGGGCGTCTTGCTGGTGGTGACGGCGCTGGCGCTTTACGGCATCGGCGCCCACGCACCCGAAAGCTTCCTGCGGCACTTTACGGTGTTTGTGCTGGCCTGCTTTATCGGCTGGCAGGTGATCTGGAACGTAACCCCGTCCCTGCACACCCCCCTGATGAGTGTGACCAACGCCATCAGCGGCATCATTGTGATCGGTGCCATGCTGCACCTGGCCCAGGCGGAGAACCTTGCCGTCGGCATCATGGCCTTTGTCGCGGTGCTGATTGCCAGCATCAACGTGGGGGGCGGCTTCCGGGTCACCCATCGTATGCTCAAAATGTTCCGCAGGTAGGAGGCGCCCGATATGAGTGCAGGACTGGTGAGCGTGGCCTACGTGGTCGCAAGTATCTGTTTTATCCTCAGCCTGGGTGGCCTTAGCCACCAGGAATCGGCACGGCGCGGCAACCTCTACGGCGTCGCCGGCATTATCATCGCGGTGGCGGCCACCCTCGCCAGCGTGGGGGATGGCGGCATCATCGCCATCGTGATTGCGGTGCTGCTTGGCGCCGGTATTGGCATCCCCATCGCCAACAAGGTGGAAATGACCCAGATGCCACAACTGGTTGCCCTGCTGCACAGCTTTGTGGGGCTGGCGGCGGTGCTGGTGGGCTTCTCGGGTTATATCGAGCCATTAATAGCAACATCCGGAGCCGAACACACCATCAAACTGGTGGAAGTATTTGTCGGCATCTTTATCGGTGCAGTGACCTTCACCGGGTCGCTGGTGGCCTGTGGCAAGCTGGATGGCCGCATCGACAGCAAGGCCCTGACCCTGCCCGGTCGACACTTGATGAACCTGGCCGCGATTATCGCCTGCGTCTTCCTGGGCGCCTGGTTCCTGGGTACCGACAGCATGGCGCTGGGCATCATTGCCCTGGTGCTGATGACGGTTATTGCCTCGGTACTCGGCATCCATCTGATTATGGCCATCGGTGGTGCCGACATGCCGGTGGTGGTGTCTATGCTCAACAGCTACTCCGGGTGGGCTGCAGCCTCCATCGGCTTTATGCTGGGCAATGACCTGCTGATCGTGGTGGGCGCCCTGGTGGGCAGCAGCGGTGCTATCCTCAGTTACATCATGTGCAAGGCCATGAACCGATCGTTCATCAGTGTGATTCTTGGCGGCTTCGGCCAGACCAGCAGCAGCTCAAGCGCCATCGATTCCGACCAGACGGTGCACGAATCCAGCGTCGATGATGTTTGCGAGGAGCTGCGCAACGCTGACTCGGTGATTATCGTGCCCGGTTATGGCATGGCGGTGGCCCAGGCTCAGAACGGCGTCAGCGATATGGCCAGGATACTGCGGGACCGGGGCGTGAACGTACGTTTCGGCATTCATCCAGTGGCCGGCCGACTGCCCGGCCACATGAACGTGCTGCTGGCGGAAGCCCACGTATCCTACGATATCGTACTGGAAATGGACGAGATCAACGCCGATTTCCCGGACACCGATGTAGTGCTGGTGATCGGCGCCAACGACACCGTAAATCCGGCTGCCGCCGAAGACCCGGGCAGCCCCATCGCCGGCATGCCGGTGCTGGAAGTGTGGAAAGCGCGGCAGGTGGTTGTCCTCAAGCGAGGCATGGCTACCGGTTATTCCGGCGTCGAGAACCCGCTGTTCTTCAAGGACAATACCCGCATGTTGTTTGGCGATGCCAAGGCAAGTATCGATAAGGTGGTAAGCGGTTTACGGGCCTGATCACTCAGGCCTCTGCCTCTGGGAACAGATTTTCCAGACATAAAAAAAGCCGCGGGCCCGGGGCGCGCGGCAATGCATAAACGAAGGGATAATCAGTAAAGCTTGGCCAGAGACTTCTTGGCGAAGGCTTCGACCTCGTTCAGGCGACCTTCTTTTACTTTCACCAACCACTCAGGATCCTGCAGCAGAGCACGGCCAACGGCGATCAGTTCGAATTCACCGTTGGTCATGCGCTCAACCAGCTCATCAATGCCGGACTGCTCGACCGCTGCCTGCTTGCTGGCGAAGGTGCCGCTGATGAAGTCTTCCGTCAGGCCAACACTGCCGACAGACATGGTGGCTTTGCCAGAGAGCTTCTGGGTCCAGCCGGCCAGGTTCAGGTTCGAGCCTTCAAATTCCGGCTCCCAGAATCGGCGGGTAGAAGCGTGGAAGATGTCCACACCGGCTTCCACCAGCGGCTTCAGGAACTGTTCCAGCTCTTCCGGAGTGTTCACCAGCCGGGCGTCATAAGCCTGCATCTTCCACTGCGAAAAACGCAGCATGATCGGGTAATCCGGGCCGACGCGATGGCGCACTTCTTCCACGATTTCCACCACGAAACGCAGGCGGTTTGCCATACTGCCGCCGTATTCGTCGTCACGCTGATTAGTGCCTTGCCACAGAAACTGGTCCAGCAGGTAGCCGTGGGCACCGTGGATTTCCACACCGTCAAAGCCCAGCGCCTTGGCATCTTGTGCGGCATCGCCGAAGGCTTTGATCACATCATCAATATCTTCTTTGCTCATGGCCTTGCCGTTCGGCTTGCCCGGAGCAAACAGGCCGGACGGGCTGTAACCCGGTACCGACGGATCCGGCTCGGTGCCTTCCTGACGCACCGCACCCACGTGCCACAACTGCGGGAAAATGACGCCACCGGCTTCGTGGACGGCGTCGACCACGTTCTTCCAGCCTTCCAGAGCGTCGTTGCCGTAGAACGCAGGCACGTTCGGGTAACCGTTGGCGGCCGGATGATTCACGAACGTGCCTTCGGTAATGATCAGGCCAACCCCGGCTTCAGCACGACGACGGTAGTAATCCACCACGTTGTCACCCGGTACGCCCTTGGGGGAGAAATTACGGGTCATCGGGGCCATGGCGACGCGGTTGCGCAGAGTGAGGTTGTGCAGTTCAAAGGGTTGAAACAACGGGCCTAGATTCATGCTCATAAATAGTGTGCAACCTTGGTAATTTGGTTTCTTAAAGCAACCTTATTCAATCTGGTTTTAAAATGCAACCCTATTGCGTACACTCCCTACCATGGCCAGAAAACGTTTTGATGATTCCAGTTGCTCCGTCGCCCGCGCCCTCAATGAAGTGGGTGACTGGTGGTCCCTGCTTATTGTGCTGCACGCCATGTACGGCACCCGCCGGTTTGTCGATTTTCAGCAGCAGCTGGGCATCGCCAAGAATATTCTGTGCGACCGATTGGCGCGCCTGGTGGATAACGAAGTGCTGCGCAAAGAGGAAGTCGGTGCGCACGGTTCCCGCTTTGAGTACCGCCTGACCGAGAAAGGCCGGGATCTGTTCCCGGTGGTGGTCGCCCTGCGCCAGTGGGGCGACAAATGGAATCCGGCACCGGACGGAGCACCCCTGGATCTGCGTGACCTGGACACCGGCGAGCCGGTACAAACGGTAACCGTGCGCAACGCCGAAGGCCAGCCCCTGAGCATCCGCGATGTGTTTGTGGCCGAAGATCTGGAAGCCAGCAGCAAATCTGGCGGAGCCTCCGGGAAAGCCACCGGCCCCTGATTTTTTTTGAGTTATATCAACACCGGCGCCAAAGCCCGCGTGCCAGCTGTCCTTTCTTGTCTTAAATCAAGTTTTCCCCGTCATATGTCATTACATTGAAGCTATCGACTTTTAATGAGTGAGGAAATGACTATGTCTCGTACCTTTAAACTTGGTGTTATGGCAGCGGCGGTTATGGCGGTTGCTCCGGCGGTTCAGGCTTTCGAAGCCGGTGATTTTATTCTGCGTGCAGGCGTTGCGCATGTCGCGCCGGATGATTCCAGTGATGTGATCACACTCGCAAACGGGACCGTTAAACCCTTCGGTGAGCAGCGCGTTG
>JAWOAO010000281.1:0-8330 GCA_046498485.1 Marinobacter sp.
GGGCAGGAAGATGCCCAGCGCGTTGTACAGCGCCGGGACGTACCTGTCCAGAAACATCTCTAGAATCTGCACCATCGCCGCGATGATTCCGATGTAGGTGATCAGCCTCGCTTTCGCATCCGGCTAAGCTGGTCTAGAGTTGTCAAGAGTTGTCTGGACAACCGGTCAGCAATACCCGCAAAGGTACCCGCGTATGGACAGCGACCTTTCCGACATAGCACCCTCCGGTCACCACGCTACCTTATGGCCGGGGCTTTGGGCGCCGGCCCTGATCCTGCTGGTCGGCGTCGTTATCAGCCTGGTCACCGCCCGCCAGGCTTCCGACACGACCCAGCATCTTGCCCAACAGCGTTACCAGGCCATGCACCAGGCCCTGGTAAGGCAGGTGATCATTTACCTGCAGAATCCATCCACCCCGAGCGGGGGCGTGCCAGCGCTCGAAGTCGCTCTGGCGGAAGGCCTTCATGATGATATGGGCCTGAGAATCGATACGCTGGAGCGCCACACCAAAACCCCGGTGCTGCAACTGGGCAACACCCGCCACCTCGCTGGTCATCACACCCTGCGAACGGAGCTGGAAACCGATGATCAGCACTGGATGGTGACCACCATACCCGGTGACCTCTTGCTGGCACTGCCAGCCCGTCAAACCAGCTGGCTGGTTGTGGCTGGCGGCCTGACCATCACAGCGTTGGCAACCCTGGCGGCACTGGTTTTATGTCGTCAAAACCACCGGAACAGACGGACCATCGGCCAGTTGATGCGTAGCCAGCTGGCCAGTAACCAGCAAGTCACCAATCTGCAGGTAGAAAAAAACGTCCTGCGCCACGCCCTGAATGACAGCGAATCCCGAAGCCGGGATCTGGTTGCCTTGTCCGGTGCGATCATTGCCGAACTGGACGAACACGGGCGCATCGGTTTTCTCTCGGCCCAGGCCGCCGACCTCCTGGGCCACGCCCCGTCAGAGCTTGTCGACCAACCCTTCAGCGAGCTGGTTCCGGAACCAGACCGTCTGCGGTTCAGCCAAGGCCTGGAAGCCGCCCGCCGTGATCAGACCATGGCGCGGATAGACCTGAACCTGTTGCACCGCAACACGGAATTGACCGTTCCGATGGTCGTGCGGATTATGGCACTGCACAATCCGTTACACGGTGTCACCGGTTACCGGCTGAGCGCGGTGTCTGACTCTTCTAACCGCGTCTGATGATCAAAGCTTCTTGTGGCTGCCGTCACACAATGGCGGGGTGCCGGTGTGTTTGCAGCCACAGAACCAGAGCCATTCGCTTTTCTCGGCGGTGTATTTCACCGGTGTAAACGCCGTGCCTTTGTGCGAGCCATCGCAAAAAGGCTGGGTTTCACTCCGGCCACAGGCACACCAGAAGTAATTCTTGCCACCCTCGACCTGCACGGTATAAGGGCTTTTCTTGGCGATGATCGGTTGTTCTGTTGTCATGTTCGTTTCCTCATTGGTTTTGTTGTCGAGTATAGCTCCGGGTATCGGTGCCTCAGACAGGATACATGTCAGTCGCCGACGCCGGCGCGGAAATCCCGATACGCGCTGAACACATCCCAGGGACTTTCAAAGTGCGGGTAGTGGCCGACGTTTCTGAGGCTGACCACATCCGGCGCCGGAATCAGTTCACGGTAACGCCTTGCCATGGCACAACCGGAGACCGGATCGGCCGTGCCGGTAATCAGCCGCATCGGCTGTGTCGCATTCTGGAGTGCGCCGACCCAGCGGTTGCGATGGCAGCGGCGCTCTTCCATAAACTGAATCAGTTGGTGCAGGATTCCGCGGCCGTTGTTGTAGGTCAGCAGGTGCCAGAAATCGTCCATGTCCTGCTGCTCTGGCGGGTTGCGGTCACCGAACAGCCGGCGGAAATTGCGCTCGAAGGTGCTGCGGGTCAGCCCCCGACTGATCAGGCCACCCAGGGGACTTTTCAGGATCTTTTGAATGAACAGTGGGTTGTGCACCTCCGGGAACAAACCACTGTTGAGCAAGCAAACACTGCCGATGCGAAACGACAGCGAGGCTTCCTGATCTCTTGCCAGCAATTCCTGAATCACCGTGGCGCCGTAATCGTGGGCCAGAAAATGCACCGAGGTCAGGCCCAGGCCTTCAATCCAGCCCTGAACCAGATCCGCCTGATCTTCGATGCTGTAGGCATAAGCGCGGGGCTTGTCAGAAAAGCCGAACCCCAGCATGTCGAGACTCAACAACTGATGCTGCGACGCCAGCATCGGCCAGATCCGGTGCCAGTCCCAACTGGCCGTGGGAAAACCATGCAGCAGCACCAGCGGCGACCCGGTGCCGGCCATTCGGCTGAAAATGGCATGGCCGTCGTAGCTGAACCATTTGCCAGCCTGCTGCCAGGCCTCGAGGGTATAGGTGTCGTGGCGGATTTCCGCCCTGGTTCCTGACCCGGGTATAACCTGTTCCATCTGTTGGTCCCGCCGCGCCTCCGAAGTTCATCACTTTAGTGCAAACCCGCAGCGCCTGCCAGAGGGCCGAATGGCTATCGCGAACTGGTCCATAATGATGGATGCCGCGTAAAGCGTGGAGATAGCTTATAAATTGCCTTAAGCTTGCGCCTGTATCAGACAGCAACCGGAATAGACTATGACTTTACCTCTGGACGACCTTGCCGGTCATTATCGTGCCATCATCGCAGGCCTTGGCGAAAACGCTGACCGTGAAGGTCTTCAGGACACCCCGATGCGGGCCGCCAAAGCCATGCAATTTCTGACCCGCGGCTACCAGCAGAATCTCGACGAACTGGTTAATAAGGCGGTGTTCGAATCGGCCATGGATGAAATGGTCGTCGTTCAAGACATCGAGCTGTACAGCATGTGTGAGCACCACATGTTGCCCTTTATCGGCAAATGCCACATTGCCTACCTGCCCCAGGGCAAGGTGCTGGGCCTGTCCAAATTTGCCCGCATTGTGGACATGTACGCCAGACGGCTGCAGATTCAGGAAAATCTGACCCGGCAGATCGCCGAGGCGGTGGAAAGCGTGACCGGCGCCAAGGGCGTGGCCGTGGTCATCGAGGCCCAGCACATGTGCATGATGATGCGGGGCGTGGAGAAGCAGAACTCCCGCATGAAAACCTCGATGATGCTGGGTCAGTTCCGAAAGTCCCAGGCCACACGCAGCGAATTTCTCAATCTGATTGGCAACAACCGCTGATTTCGACATTGCTCAGGGAGTTTTCATGGCAGGCATGACCGGCGATCACCTGGCCCGGGTCAGGATCAAAAACCTTTTGCTTCGTGCCTACATCGGCATCAAGGAAGAAGAGATCAACAACCAGCAGGACGTGGTGATCAACGTCACCCTCCGCTACGACGCCTCCGAGGCCATTGTCCGGAACGAGATCTCTGCGGCCCTGAATTACCGGACCATTACCAAACAGGTCATCGCGCACGTGGACGGTAACCGCTTCGCCCTGCTGGAGCGACTGACCCACGAAGTACTGGCCATTGTGATGGAGCACCGGGCTGTGCAGTGGGCACAAGTGGAAATCGACAAGCCGCACGCGTTACGCTACGCCGAATCGGTTTCCGTCTGCCTTGAAGCCCACCGTTAACCCGTTGAGATCCATACCCCATGCCCAGCAACAGCCCCGATCAGCTCAAAGCCGTTCTCGAATCGGTGCGCACCATTGCCTTGGTGGGTGCCAGTGAGAAAACCAACCGCCCCTCCCACGAAGTGATGGAATACCTCCAGCACCAGGGGTATCGGGTGATCCCGGTCAACCCCAGGCTCGCCGGCCAGCAGATTCTCGGTGCAACCGTCTATGCCGACCTTGCCTCGCTGCCGGAGCCGGTGGACATGGCGGAGCTTTTTCTGGCGCCCGAGCGCACCGATGCGGTGATCGACCAGGCGATCGCCCAGAACATCCCGGTGCTCTGGCTGCAAATCGGCGTGATCAACGAGTCCGGAGCCGCTCGCGCCGAGGCCGCCGGCCTCACCGTGGTGATGGATCGTTGTCCGAAACAGGAAATCCCGAAACTGGGCGTTCTGCCGGTGGCGACACGCGGCTGAACCCGGCCTTTAGTCGAGAACCCCATCACAGTTTGAGTTAACCACTGTCACCGCTGCCAAGGCTCTGACATAATCTGGCTATAACAATTCAAATGACTGGCAGAGCCATGTGGTTCCGAAGTAAACCAGACAAGCGTGAGCGCCCAAAATCAACGCCCTCCTCCAAGATTGAACCTGCTCACCTGCAGGTACAGTCCCGGCTGCAAAGAGCCCGGTTACCGGTGGATCTGCTGCAGCCAGGTATGCGCGTCATCAAACTGGACCGGCCCTGGACTGACGTCCCCGTGCTGTTTCAGGGTTTTACCCTGGCAACCGACTCAGAAGCCCGTATTCTCCGGCAATACTGCATCTGGGTGCTGGTCGAAGATGAGGAAAGCCGACTGATTCCGGTACTCGATCAGATCCCCTCGCTCAAACAACGCACCAGTGAACCACTCACGGAAACCCGACCACTCCAGCAGGAAATGCCTCGCGCAGCGCAGGCCTGGAACCGCACTCATCACTTTATTGAACAGACCATTCATAACATCGAGCAGCATAACGATTTGCAGCTGGAGGCCGCCCGGCCCCTGATTCGCGCCTGCGTTGAGAGCGTGAAAGCCAATGCCAGCGCCATGCTCTGGCTGGCCAGAATCAAAAACCGGGACGCCTACACGGCCGAGCACTGCCTGCGGGTCGCCGTTTTTACCGTTGCCTTTGCCCGCTTTGTTGGCCTGCCCGACGATGAGCTGGAAGTTGCCGGGATGTGTGGTCTGCTGCATGACATCGGCAAACTGAAAGTGCCCGACCGGATTCTCAACAAACCCGGGCCACTGACCCCGGAAGAGTATGCGGTCATGCAGGAGCACACCATTCTGGGCCATCAGCTGCTGTTGAAGGAACCCGGACTGGACCCGATCATCAGCGACGTCACCCTGCACCACCACGAGCGCATGGACGGGCACGGTTATCCTGGTCAACTGAACGACTATCAGATCAGCCGGTTTGCCAGACTGGTGGCCATTGTTGACGCTTACGACGCAATGACCAGTGACCGTTGTTATCGGGACGCCCTGTCCCCGGCAGAGGCGGCCCGTATGCTGTATCGGAATCGTGGCGACCAGTTTGATGCGGACCTGGTAGAAGCGTTCATTCGCCTGATCGGTATCTATCCGCCCGGCAGCCTGGTGGAGCTGAATACCGGCGAAATTGCGCTGGTCATCAGCACCCACCCGGCCCGCAAACTCCGTCCGACAGTGGAAATACTGCTGGATGCCGACAAGCGCCTGATGACACCGCAGGTGATCGATCTTGGCAAACAAACAACCGAAGCAAGCAGGGTGAGAGAAATTCACGCGCCATTACCGGATGGCGCTTATGATGTGTCTCTGCAGGAAAGGATTCGGCAGCTGATGGTCAAACCGGATGACAATGCCCCATAATCAGACGCGATCGGCCCTTAACCCTGTTCAACCGGTCGACCAATCAAACGGAGCCCCCTGTGGAAAAACCTGAAACCTTCAGCAAACCCGTTGTCCGATGGCTGATGAGCCCGGTGTTTGTGTTGGTGATTTTTCTGGTTTTTCTGGCCATTGCCGCGGGGCTTCGCGAAGGCCTGATTCAGCAAGACAACCATCAGATTCAAGCCAACCTTAACAACGAAGCCCGGGCCCTGAGCGACAACCTGGGGCGGGAATTCATGGTGCATGTGCAGGCCATCGGGCGCATCGCCAATCGGCTAGACACCAATCCCCAAATCCCGGAACGTCAATGGCGCCAGGATGCCCGAAACTACCTCGAAGACTTCGGCGTCTACCAGGCGATTCAATGGATCGACCGCAATTTCATCATTCGCTGGCTGGAGCCGCTGGCCGGCAACCAAACGACGCTCGGCTACCAGGTCGCATTCAACCAGCAGCGCCGGGAAGCCCTGGAACAGGCAGCCGCCACTGGCCAGTTCGACCTGTCCGGGATCATTGACCTGCGCCAGGGCGGCAAAGGCATGGTTATTTACTATCCGGTGGGCACAGGCGAAGCCAATAACGGCTATATCGCCGGGGTGTTCCGAATGGAAGTGCTGGCCGAGCAACTGCTGACCAGCCGGGTACTTGAACACTTTCAGATCGAGATCCGCGATGCCAATGCACCCGCCTATGTTCTGGACACCTTGGCCGATGTCGATACCGATTTCAGTTATACCGAGCCGGTGCACCTACCAACACTGGCCTGGACGCTGACCCTGCGGCCCAGTCAGGCCTGGGTCAAGAGCCAACGCAGCCGTTGGCCAGAGGTGACCTTCGCCAGCCTGGTGCTGATGGGCCTGTTGACCGCGCTCACGACCCTGCTGGTGCAACTCATTCTCAAGCGTAACCAGGCCTTGCTGAAAACCCGACGCGAACTGGAAAAGGAAATTGCCCAGCGCGTCGCCATGCAGCTTGACCTGGAGCGACTGGAGTCCACCGATACCCTGACCGGCCTGGCCAACCGTCGTTTCTTCATGGAAGACCTGGCCCACACCCTCAACATCGCCGACCGGCAAATGCGTCAGGTCGGGCTGGTGATGCTCGACCTGGACCGGTTCCAGATGCTCAACGATTCTCTCGGCCACCAGTTCGGCGATGAGCTGCTGATCAGGGTCTCTGAACGACTGAACAGCCTGAGTAACGAGCGCATTCTGGTGGCCTATTCCGGCGGTGACGAATTCATGTTGTGCCAGCAACAGGTGGATGATATCGACGATGTCATCCACCTGCTTGGTCAGATCAAGCAGTGCTTTGCCGAACCTTTCGAGGTGCAGGGCCAGCCCCACAGCATCACCGCCACCATGGGTGTCGCCGTCTATCCCCAGAGCGGCCTGGATGCTGACACCCTGCTGCGCAATGCCGACATTGCGCTCTACCGCGCCAAAGACCAGGGCCGCAACACCTATCAGTTTTACACCGAGGGTATGCAGGATCGTGAGGTGATGCGCCTGGAGCTGGACAAGGATCTGAGCCAGGCCCTGGCCAACAACGAGTTTGTGCTGTTCTATCAGCCTCAACTCGATCTGGCGACCGGTGAAATCAACAGCGTCGAGGCGCTGATCCGCTGGCAGCACCCGCGCCGGGGTTTACTTTCGCCCATTGAATTCATTCCGTTAGCTGAAGAGAGCGGACGCATTACCGAGATTGGTCGCTGGGTGGTTATGGCCGCTTGCCGTCAGCTTTCCCAGTGGCGGGGCACGCCCTGTGAACAGCTGCGGGTGGCGGTCAACCTGTCGGGTCGGGAGCTGGATGATGCGTCGCTGGTTGATCATATCCGGGGGGCGCTGGCGTCTGAAAACATTGACCCCGGCAAACTTGAGGTTGAGTTGACCGAGGAAATTTTCATCCAGAACATCGAGCACAACCTGAATCAGCTGTCGCGATTGCGTGAGCTGGGGGTTCAGCTGGCCATTGATGATTTTGGCGTGGGTTATTCGTCTCTGGGCTATCTGCGCGATTTCCCGGTGGACCTGCTGAAGATCGACCGTTCGTTCATCACCAATGTGACCGAGCGCCACGATGATGCGGTGATTACCCGGGCGGTGATCAATCTGGCACACAATCTGGGGATTCAGGTGGTGGCTGAGGGTGTGGAGACCGAGGCGCAGCTGAATTTTCTGAAGGCGCACCGGTGCAATCTGGCTCAGGGTTACCTGATCAGTCGGCCGGTTCCCCCGGCAGACCTGGCAAGGGCGCTGGCTGAAGGCACTCTGTTTACCGGGCAACACGCAGATTCGCATTTGTAATTGGCGGGTGCTGGCCCCAAACTTCGGTACACATTTTTCATTGAGTAATGTTTATGTCTGCCAGGTATTTATCTGCGGAGCAGGATGCCAGGCTTCGCCGCTGGGAGCGGTGGAACCGGAATTATTTTATCTTTGCGTTTGTGGCGCTGACGGTGGTGTTGGTGTTCAGCAGTCAGTTGGGGATTTCCAGTGGCGATGAGTGGGGCTCGCTGGGGCTTTTGCTGGTGCTATTGGTGGTTCCGATCGTTGTGCTTCAGTTAAAACTGCGATGTCCGGCTTGTGGTGTGAAAATCGGCTGGCAAGCAAAGCTGATGGCGCCTGAGCAATGTAAATCCTGCGGTACCTTTCTTCGGGCTAAAAGCTCCTCTTCCTGATTTCTGCGCCAAAACCTTTGACCTGTGAGTTGGTCATAGGTTTTACTCTATATTTCGTTACTGGTGATTAGAGTGCCGTGGCTGGGAGAGCTTCCGAAAACCGCTGCGAGTACCCCTCCGGGGCCCGGACAGCAATCACAGATTGCTGTCGTTCGGCTGT
>JAWOAO010000301.1:0-4573 GCA_046498485.1 Marinobacter sp.
GGAACGATGGTGCCGATGAGTGCTGCCAAGGCTTATGAGCAGGTTTATGACACCACGAATACTGATGCCGAAGATGACAATTTCAGCGGGTTTGTCAGCAGCGAGTGGCGCTATGCCCCGAATCGCAGTCTGGATGTAGTGGCCAGCCACAGCGTTCGCAGCCCGGGGGTTACCGAGCGCTACGTTAACAAGATGCTGGGCTGGGTAGGTAACCCGGGCCTGGATACCGAGAAACACAACAAGCTGGAAATCAGTTTGTCCGGCCGTGAAGGCAACTGGAACTGGCGCCCGACTGTTTGGGTGGATCAGGTGGATGACTATGTGCTGCGCTCCCAGGATCGTTACACCAACATCGATGCCCGCCTTCTTGGCGTTGAAGGCGAGCTGGGCTGGAGCAACGGCACCTGGAGTAGCAGAAGCAAGCTGGCCTCGGTGCGCGGTGACAACCGGGATGCCGACAAGCCCCTGCCCCGCATTCCACCCATTCAGTTTATTCAGACAGTGGCGTGGGCTTATCAGGGTCATACGCTGGCAGCTGAGTGGCAAGTGGCGCGTGGACAGGATCGTATCGATGAAGAGTCAGGTCTGGACCCGGGTACTTCTCCTGGATACGGCGTGTTTAATCTGTCGGGTACCCATCCTCTGATGGCGAACCTGAGCTTCACCTGGGCTCTGAACAACGTGTTTGACAAAACCTGGGCGCCGCACGTGAGCAAGTCCGATGCTTTGGGGGAGGAGTTCTTCAAGGTCAACGAACCCGGCCGCACCGTGCGCGCCGCTCTGACTGCACGCTGGTAAGTCACGATTATGGCGGTTGCCCGCTGCTCATAGCCGGCGGGTAACATTATGCCCCGGTCAGATACTGAATCTGCCCGGGGCTTTTTTGTGGATCAGGGCTGATCAAAATCCGATCCTCAAGTGCTAGACTGTGGTTATCGGGTAAGACCTAAAAGGAATAAGTGAATGATCAAGCATATGCCGTTGGGTTGGTTTCTGGCTTCTTTGTTAACGATTCCTGCCATGGGACAGTCCGATGAGCTGATCGTTTCGAAGGTTGCCCGTGCGCCACTAACCGAAGTGGTCCATCTTGATGGACTGATCGAGGCGGTTCAGCAAAGTACGGTGTCGGCGCAGACCTCCGGCACGGTCATGGAGTTGCCATTTGATGTGGACGACTCAGTGACCGCGGGTGATCTGATCGTTCGCCTTGAAGACAGCGAACAGCAAGCCAGACTCCGACAGGCAGAGGCGGGCCTTGAAGAGGCTCAATCGGGCCTGCAGAACGCCCGGCAGCAGTTCAGTCGTATCGAAGCCATCCATGAACGTGGGCTGGTGTCCCGGCAGGAGTTTGACCAGGCCAGAAACAATCTCAGTGCTGCCAACGCGCGAGTGGAACGGGCCGAAGCTTCGGTGGCCGAAGCGCAGAAACAACTGGACTACACCCGCATTATTGCCCCTTACGGCGGCATCCTGACCGAGCGTCATGTCGAGCTGGGTGAGTCGGTGACCCCCGGCCAGCCACTGCTGAGTGGTCTGTCGCTGGAGCAACTGCGGGTGGTGGTGAATCTGCCTCAGAAATATGCCGACCTGGCCCGCAGTGAACGCCAGGCCACCGTCACCCTGGCGGATGGCCGGGTATTGGAAACCGGCGAACTGACCTTCTACCCTTACGCCGATCCAGAAACCCATACCTTCCGTTTGAGGCTGCGCCTGAATGAGCCCAATGGCAGTCTGTTCCCGGGCATGCTGGTAAAAGTGGGTGTGCCGGTGGCCAGTCGGGAGGCACTGTGGGTGCCCGACTCAGCGTTGATACAGCGCAGCGAATTGAGAGCTGTGTTTGTGCTGGATGACCAGGATCAGCCCCGCTTGCGCCAGGTGCGGGTGGGCAGTCGCGAGCGTGACCGGCTGGAAATTCTGGCGGGTTTGTCGGCGGGTGAGCGAGTGGTGGCCAATCCCTCCGTTCTGGTCGGTAGCGAGCGCCTGAATCTGACCAGTCGCTCCATGGCTGAAGGGGAGTAGTTGCCGTGACCGATCAATTGCCTCCGGTTGGCCCTTCCGGTGCCATCGCACGAGTGTTCCAGAACAACCATCTGACCCCGCTGTTGGCAATTCTGGCCATCATTCTCGGTGTTCTGTCGGTGGTGGTTACGCCCAAAGAAGAAGAGCCGCAGATTGATGTCACCATGGCCGACATCCTGGTTGCTTTACCCGGCGCCAGTACCCGGGAAGTGGAAAGCGCCATTGCCACACCGGCCGAACAGGTGATGAGTGAAATCCTGGGCGTGGAATATGTCTATTCGGTTTCACGCCAGGGCCAGGCGGTGATCACCGTGCAGTTTGAAGTGGGTATTGCCCGCCAGGAAGCTCTGGTGCGGCTGTATAACCAGGTGTATTCAAACCAGGACTGGCTGCCACCAAACCTGGGCGCTTCGCAACCGGTGATCAAACCCCGCGGCATCGACGATGTGCCGGTGATGACGCTCACGCTTTATGATCCCGGCGGCACGCACACCGGCGAAGAGCTGACCCGGCTGGCCCATATGCTGGAAGTGGCGCTGAAGCGAGTGCCCGGTACCCGCGATATTTACACCGTGGGCGGGGTGCCGGATCGGGTGGATATCATCTTCGACCCCGCTCTGCTGGCGGGATTCGGCCTGACCACGGCAGACATCGAAAGTGCCCTGCAGTCGGCCAACACCTCCAGCCAGGAAGCGCGGGTAACCCGGGATAACGTGTCGATACCGGTACAGGCAGGCACTCTGCTGGAATCGCTGGCCGACGTAAAACGACTGGTGGTGGGCATGCATCAGGGCGCGGCGGTCTATCTGAATGATGTAGCCGAAGTGCGCCGTGGTGGCACGGTACCGGACCAGAGTGTACTGGCGGGTTTTGGCCCGGCGCATCCTGAAGGCCGGGTCGGCAAGGCCGGAGACGTGTATCCGGCGGTGACGCTGGCCATTGCCAAGAAGCCGGGTGAAAACGCCATCGATATCACCACCGCCATTGAGCAACGGCTGGAGCAGCTGCGTAACCGTGCCCTGCCGGCAGATGTGGAAGTGCTGGTAACCCGGGATTACGGGGTAACCGCCTCCGACAAAGCCCAGAAACTGATTTCAGATCTGATTTCGGCCACCCTGGCGGTGATGTTGCTGGTGCTGGCCTTTATGGGCTGGCGGCAGGCGCTGATCGTGGGTATTTCGGTGTTCATCACCCTGTTGCTCACGCTGGTGTTCTCCTGGGCCTGGGGCTTTACGCTCAACCGGGTATCGCTGTTCGCGCTGATTTTCTCCATCGGGATTCTGGTGGACGATGGCATTGTTATTACCGAAAACATCAATCGCCGCATCCAGAACAGCCGCCGGGCCATCAAGGACATCATTCCAGTGGCGGTGGATGAGGTGGGCACACCCACCATCATGGCCAGCCTTACCATCATGGCTGCGTTGCTGCCGATGGCTTTTGTGACCGGTCTGATGGGGCCCTACATGAGCCCGATCCCGATCAACGCGTCCGCCGGCATGGTGATATCTCAGGTTGTTGCTTTTGTGGTGGCGCCCTGGCTGGCGTTCCGTCTGCTCAAGCACAAGCAAGGCGATGCGCTGGAGGAAAACGGTGAGGCCGGGAGTTCCGCTGATGGTGTCAGCCCGCTGTCACTGAAGGTGTTCAGCAGTGTCCTGAACCCGTTTCTGGGTGACCATGCCTGGCGCCGGCGTTTGCTGGCCCTGGTTGTGGTGGTGCTGACCGTTGCCGCCGCATCGTTGCCGGTGTTCCAGGCGGTTATCCTGAAAATGCTGCCGTTTGACAACAAGTCGGAACTACAGATCGTAGTCGATATGCCGGAACGCACCCCGATGGAACAAACCCAGCGGGTGCTGACCGAGATGGGCCATTACCTGGAAACCGTGGACGAAGTCGATAACTGGCAAGCCTACGCCGGCACCGCCTCGCCCATCAACTTCAACGGCCTGGTGCGCCAGTATTACCTGCGCAGAAACCCCTATCAGGGCGATATCCAGGTCAATCTGGCCAGCGCCGAGCAGCGCAGTCGGCCGTCTCATAATATCGCCCAGGCCATGCGCGGCCCACTGACTGAAATTGCCGGGCGCTACGGTGCCAAGGTGAAAATGGTGGAAGTGCCGCCGGGACCGCCGGTGTTGTCGCCCTTGGTGGCTGAAGTGTATGCCGCGGATGCCTTCCGCCGGGCCGAACTGGCGAACCTGATTGCCGATGAGATGGTGGGTATCAAAGGCCTGGTTGATATCGACACCACCCTGGAAGCACCGACCCGTCAGTGGGAAGTGGTGGTGGACCGGGCCCGGGCGGCTCGTCTGGGTGTGTCCCAGGCCCAGGTGGTGGCTACCCTGCAGACCACTCTGGGTGGCGTGAATGTCAGTTATCTGCATGATGAACAAGCCAAATACCCGGTGCCCATTCGGGTAATCCTGGCGGAAGCTGACAAGGCCCAGGCGTCGGCGCTGCTGTCCATCAAGGTGCGTAGCCGCAGTGGTGACCTGGTGCCACTGGCCCGAACAGCCTCGATTTCGATCCCGATTTCGAGAAATATCTCCTATTT
>JAWOAO010000314.1:0-3056 GCA_046498485.1 Marinobacter sp.
TCATAAATCAGGTTAGCGATCGGGGTAGAGCCAACGAAAGACAGCGCCTTGACGTCAGGATGGTCAATGAGCGCCTCCACTGAATCCTTGTCGCCCTGAATCACGTTAAACACGCCATCTGGCAGTCCCGCCTGCTTGAGCAGGTCGGCCATCATCAGTGAGGCGCTTGGGTCGAGGGGGCTAGGCTTGAGAATGAAACAGTTACCGGCGGCAATGGCGATGGGGAACATCCACATGGGCACCATCACCGGGAAGTTAAACGGCGTAACACCGGCGACGACCCCCAACGGCTGGCGCAAGGTCCAGTTGTCGATCCCGGTGCTGACTTGCTCGGTGTAATCGCCCTTGAGCAACTGCGGAATGCCGCAAGCGAATTCAACGATATCGATGCCGCGGGCCACCTCGCCCTGGGCATCGGTGAAGACCTTGCCGTGCTCTTTGGTGATGGCTGTTGCCAGCTCGTCTTTGTGGCTGTTGAGCAGCGCAAGAAACTTGAACAGTACCCGCGCACGGCGAATTGGAGGGGTGTCGGACCAGCCGGGAAAGGCAGCCTGGGCGGCGGCTACGGCGGTGTCGACGTCGGCGGCGCAGGCCAATACAACCTGGCCGCTGATGTCGGCTGTGGCCGGGTTGAAAACGGCCTGGGTCTGGCCGGATTCACCGACTGATCTCTGCCCATTGATATAATGTGGGATTATGGCGTTGTTCATAGTGGCCTCATCTTGTTGTTGGCTGCGTTCAATCTCGATTTGCATTGTCGTTAATGTTTGGGCAATGCCATTGCTGCTTAGAATAAGCCGTTGGCGAGTAGGATCAATTGAGTAATTCAAAAGCGAGTTATATGATTAGCTGATATCACTGACCGCCAAGGTAAGCCGGCTATGCAAGATCTCCAGACGCTGCGCGCTTTTGTCACTGTCGCCCGCGAGGGCAGTGTCTCACGCGCCGCTGAATGCCTTTGCCTCAGCCAGCCAGCCGTTAGCCTCAAGCTGAAACGGTTGCAGGAAATACTGGATCTGAATCTGTTCTGTCGCCGCCCTCATGGTCTGACGCTGACCGAAGATGGCCAGGCGCTGCTGCTCGCTGCGGAAAAAGTTCTGGCCAGTGTTGCTGCGTTCGATCGCAGTGCCCGGGCACTTAAGAGTACCCTCCATGGCCGCCTGAGAATTGGCACGATTGTCGACCCCGAGTTCATCCGTCTGGGTGCTTTTCTGCGTCACCTGGTAGAGCGGGCACCGCAGGTCGAGACGGAACTGCACTACGGCATGAGCGGCAGCGTGTTGGCGCGGATCAATCGCGGGGAATTAGATGTTGGCTTCTTTCTCGCGTCGCCGGGTGAAGGGCCGGGCGCGGCCGCACCCCTGGTCGCTCATCGCGAACTGGCGCACTTTGACTACCATGTGATCGCGCCAGCGGGGTGGGGTAATTGGCTGGCCGAGATTGATTGGCCGAGCCTGGCGGCCTTGCCCTGGATCATCACCCCGCCCGATTCGGTCCACTACCGCCTGTTGCAAGGAATCCTCGATCCACTGGGCCTGGTGCCGAACCGCGTCGCCGAAGTTGATCAGGAGGCCTGTATGCTTGATTTGGTGCGTGCCGGCGTTGGCTTGAGCCTGGCCCGGGATGCCCTGGCGATAGCCGAACGGCAGGAACGCGATCTGGTGATTGCGGAAGGGGTTCGTTTGCCTTGCGCCCTGAGTTTCATCTGGCGTAAGGACCGCGGCGAAGAACAGGTGATTGCCGAAACATTAGACATACTGGAAAGCGTCTGGGCCAACCGCCCCGACCCGTGAGCTTGAATAAAGCCGCGTCTTCGCCATACTGCTACTTGAGCTATACCTTCAGCGCCCTTCGACAGACGCCGAAGGTTTTGGCAACTCCCGGTGTGTTCTTTATTCGACAGGGTTTTCGATCATGAGTGACGGATGGGCTGTAGTGGTCAACTAATCCCGGACAGTATTTTAAGTTTTTCTTCCGCAATTACGGGTGGCATGCCGTCATTGAAGGTATGAGGGCGTTGCCGGTTGTAGTAGTTCATTAGGTAGTCGCCAATATCCTTCCTTGCATCAGGAATCGAGCGGTACCCAAGTGAAGGGACCCATTCGCTCTTCAAGCTTCGGAAGACCCGCTCCATCGGGGCGTTGTCCCAGCAATTTCCTCGCCGGCTCATGCTCTGCTCCATACGGTAACGCCAGAGTCTCTGACGGAATAATCGACTGGCATACTGACTGCCCTGGTCGGAGTGGAACAGAACACCCGTTGGTTTTCCTCGTTGCTCATACGCATGATCCAGTGCTCTCACTACCAACTCAGCATCAGGGCGGTCTGAGAGCGCCCAGCCGACAATCCGGCGGGCATAGAGGTCGAGAACGACCGCCAGGTAGCTCCATCGCTGGCCGGCCCATATGTAGGTGATATCACCGCACCACGCTTGGTCTGGGTGGCTGACGCTGAACTCGCGATTCAGCCGGTTGGGAATGTCCGGCCTTTCCACGGTGGCCTGTTTGTAAGCGTGTGGGCCAGGTTGTTTGCAGATCAGCCCCAGCTCACTCATCAGGCGGCGAACCTTGAAACGACCGATCACAACGCCTTCCTCATTAAGCATGGTGGTGATCATACGGCTTCCTGCCGAGCTCCGACTCTTGCGAAAAATCCGGTTCACATCAGCTCGTAGAACCACTCGCTCGGTGCTCACTACGGACCGTCTGCGGCGATAGTCGTAATAGCTGGACCGAGTTACTTCAAACGCTTTACAGACCATCTCAACCGGCTCCTGCTCACTTAACTGGTCTATCAGCGCGTACGATTCATCTCGTCCGACATCAAGAGAGCGGTAGCCTTTTTTAGTATCGATTTCTCCCGTTCCAGCCTTTCACAACGGGCTTCCAATTCCTGGATCCGCTGCTGCTCCGGAGTCATCGCTTTCCAGGCCTTGGCCATGCCGTGGAAGTCGCCCATGCGTTCGAAGGCCTCGAGGCTTCGTTCGTAACACTCGATAGCCCGGTCCACCTGGGCCTTGTTGGCGTAGACGATGCCGAGCTTGTTATAGGTCTGGG
>JAWOAO010000424.1:0-5471 GCA_046498485.1 Marinobacter sp.
GGCTGACTCAACAGCCCTGCCCGGTGCGGGGGTCGACAAGCCTGCAGACGGGCGCGCCCTGATGGCGTTGATCACCCGCTCCGCGAGCGAGGCCGGGCTGTCACTGCAACGGTTTGAGCCAAGTGGCGAGAACGCTGTACGGGTATGGCTTGACGGTGTGCCGTTTGCCGATGTAGCCGCTTGGCTTGAACAGCTCGACGCCCGTCATGCCGTCATTATTGATCAGGCTTCGATGGACAGAGGCAATGAACCAGGCCGGGTGTCGGTCCGGCTCACGTTAATGATTTGAACGGGGTTTGTGCCAAACGAGGCAATCCCATTAATGCAATATCTGTGAACAGGAGCGAATGTGTCTGACAGCCAGGATTTCGATCTGATTGTAATTGGTGCCGGTTCCGGTGGTGTCCGCCTGGCGAGAATGTCTGCCCAGATGGGCGCTCGCGTAGCCGTAGTGGAGTCACGCTACCTTGGCGGTACTTGTGTCAATGTGGGGTGCGTTCCCAAAAAGCTGTTTGTGTATGGCGCTCACGTTCACGATGACCTGGAGGATGCCGCGGGTTACGGTTGGCGCATTCCGATGGAGGGCGTCAGCTTTGACTGGCCAACACTGGTTGCCAACAAAAACGCTGAAATCGAGCGTTTGAACGGCATCTACGGCCGGTTGCTTGAGAATGCCGGCGTAGAAATCATTCGTGGCACTGCCAGCCTCCAGGACGCCAACACCGTGGTGGTGGGTGACCAGACCTACTCTGCCAAGCACATAACCGTTGCCACTGGCAGCTGGCCAGTGGTACCGGATGTGCCGGGTAAAGAATGCATTCTCACATCTAACGAGATGTTTTATCTGCCTCAGCTTCCGCGCCACGCAGTGGTTTGGGGCGGCGGTTACATTGCGGTGGAGTTTGCCGGCATTCTGGCCGGGCTTGGGGTCGAAACCACCCTGTTATACCGGGGTGACCTGTTCCTGAGAGGTTTTGACGACGATGTTCGCCGCTTTACCGAGCAGGAGATGCGCAAAAAGGGCATAGACCTGCGGTTCAACGCGACCATTGAGTCGATTGAAACCCAAGATGCCCACTATCAGGTAAACCTGTCAAACGGTGACCGCCTTGAAACGGGTCTGGTGATGGCGGCAACAGGACGGCGATCGTTGGTTGATGGCCTTGGCCTGACCAATCTCGGCATTGAGCTGAACGCCTCCGGCCATGTTGTGGTTGACGATCACTTTCAGACCTCGGTGCCTTCAATAACGGCGCTGGGGGATGTGATTGGTACACCTCAGCTGACACCGGTCGCCCTTGCCCAGGCGATGGTGCTGTCGCGCAGATTGTTTGGAGATGGTCAGGGTGAGATGGATTACCGTGCAATTCCGACCGCGGTTTTCTGCCAGCCAAACATTGGCACGGTGGGTCTGACCGAAGAAGCGGCGAGAGCGGCAGGCCATACGCTGCGAATCTACCGCTCTGAATTCCGGCCGATGAAATTTACCCTGAGTGGTCGGGATGAGCGTTGCCTGATGAAGCTGGTGGTTGATGATCAAAGCGATATCGTGCTGGGTGCCCACATGGTCGGGCCGGATGCCGGTGAAATTACTCAGGGCCTGGCGGTGGCGATCAAAGCGGGCGCGACCAAGGCCCAGTTTGATTCAACCATGGGTATTCACCCGACGTCGGCCGAAGAATTCGTGACCATGCGGGAGCCCGTTGCCTGATTCGCCGATCCTAACTATCGGCCCGCGGCTGAACTGGCGGCGGGCCGGTGCCTAACGTTTTGTGGTGGCTACAGCTGAATCCATCGACTTAAAACTCCCCGGAGTGCATCCCGACGCACCGGCTTCGGAATGTAGTCGTTCATACCGCTGGCCAAACACCGGTCTTCGGTTTCACGGGATACATCCGCGGTCAAGGCAATGATGGGCGCGCCCGACTGACCATTGCTTTGCTCCCACTCACGGATCACGCGAGTTGCGTCATAGCCGTCCATCACCGGCATCTGACAATCCATCAGGATGATGTCGTAGCCTTCGTGTTTGCTCTTCACTGTATCAACGGCTTCCTGGCCATTGTGAACAGAATCGACATCGAAACCGAGTTTGCTGAGCAACGTGCTGGTGACCTTCTGGTTGACAGCGTTGTCTTCCACCACAAGAGCCCAGGCTTTAGTCCCGAGCTGTTCGCGGAGCTTGTCGGGCAAGGCAGATTGCCTCGCGCCTTGATGCTCGGGCAGCTCCAAGGGAAGTTCAAACCGGAACGAGGAACCCTCGCCGATATCTGACTCCACCTGTATATGCCCTCCCATCAGTTCAACCAGCCGCTGAACCAGCGACAGTCCAAGCCCGGTGCCGTTGTGGGCGCGGGTGTTGCTGTTATCAATTTGCTCAAAGCTGTGGAAGATATTCGTCAGTTTGTCGCCGGCGATACCGGTGCCGGTATCGCTGACCGAGCAGGTGAACAGTACACCATTGGATTCCAGCGGCAGCCAGCTTGCGCGAACGCTGATGAAACCGTTATCGGTAAACTTGAGCGAGTTATCGAGCAGGCCTGCCAGAATCTGCCGGACTCTGGGTGCGTCGCCTGTGACCATAGGCTGTTCTGGCCAGTCACCCAGGAAGTTCACATCCAGCGCCAACCCCTGTTGTTCCGCCGCATGTCGGTAAGATGCCGCACAATTGCCAATGAGGGTGCGCAGATCGAACTCCTGATGCTCAAGCTTAACGCCACCATTGTCCATTCGGGCGTAATCCAGAATATCCGAAATAACGGTGAGCAGATCTTCCGTCGCCTGTCGTGCCGTGCCCAGATAGTCTCTTTGACGCTTGCTCAGAGGCTCTTCCTCAATCAGTTCCACCATGCCGAGCACGCCATTCAGTGGGGTGCGTAATTCATGGCTCATGGTGGCCAGAAATTCAGATTTGGCCTGACTGGCAAGCTCTGCCTTTTCCCGTGCCGTTTCCGACAATGTCAGGGTCTGATCTCTGGATAGCGCAAGTTTCTCAAGGTGTTGCGCAAGCTCATTCAACTGGTTCTGAATCGCTACAATTTCCTTCGAATTACCTCGGGTCGCCAGCGATTGGTCGGTATAATCGCCGTCGATAAGCATACCGACACGGTTGACCAGTTTCCGGACCGGTTGAAGAATGTTGTTCAGAAAGTGTTTTACCATAACCATGGTGAAGAGCAGCATGGCTATCCCGATTGCTATGGACGACCACAAGATGTCCTGTTGGCGCTCTGCCAGCACTCGCGGATCAACACCCACTTCCACCGTGCCGACTCGTAAGGCGCCGGTACTGAAGCCATAGCCCGGACTGAACCAGTCGGTATCACTGCCCAGTTCGAGTGGTTCCTGAAGAATTTCCGCCTGATACACATTGAAGCCCTGAGTTCTCGAGGACGAGTTGTCCAGGCTGTTGCTCACAAACCCGAGTTCCTCGCCAACCACGTCGGTTACACGAATCCACTCGGCTTTGCTTCGGCGCAGCGACTGGCTCAGCACCTGTTCCAGTGCCAGGATATTGCCGGACACCACCGCGTATTCCAGTGCCGGCGCCAGGCTGTCGGCCAGCATCTGGGTACTCTGTGCGAGATCAGTGCGGGCATCGCCCAGTCGGGCCGATGTGAAAAACGCCATCAGTGCGATGAACATGACCACCGCGGGCAGGGCGCCCAACAACAGCAATTTCCTGGATAATGATGCACTGTGGCGGGATTCAGAATGGCTCATTCTGAACCCTCCCGGCCGGACCGAATCAGCTCGTCTACCTGCGCCGCAATCCAGTCGCGTTCAGGCAACGGGATGTTCAATGAACGTGCAACTTGTTGATTGACCTCGACCCGATATTCATCCGGGTAGTCTGGTTCTGGAAAGCGCCCGTCCACCAGGTATTTTCGTAGATAACGGCCTGCCATCTCCGCCATGGCAGGAAAGGGTGCGTAGCTGGAGGCCAGCACACCGGCTTTGACATAGGCTTGACTGGGGCCAATCACAATTTTGTTACGCCTGTAGGCTGTGAGCAAGATGTGTTTGATGTTTCGGGGGTTGTAAATCGCGTCATCGGAGCCGGCAAGCACGAAATCGCCATAGGTGAGCGCTCTGACCAGAGTCAGGATCAGTTGATCGTCACTGTGCGTGATAAAAACGCGAGCCTGCAGGTTGTAAGCCGAGAGCTGATCAATCAGCTCTTCGTAGCTGTCAACCGATTCGGTAGTCGCCAACAGGGCAATCCGTTTTGTCTGCGGTAAAATGGCTTTCCCGGTCAGCGCCTGCCTTAACAGCGGCACGTCATAATAGACCGCGGAAATCTGGCCAGGCGATCGGCTGGCGTAGCCCTGGATGAAGGTCTTCTCCACCATCAATGCCAGAATCGGTGCGTCCCGGTTCATTTGCCGGATTTTTGAAAACGCCACTGGCCCGATGGTCACCGCCGGGCTGTCTGTACCCACCATGTCCCGCTCGTCCCGAATGGGCACCAGCGTTGCTTCATCACTCAGTTGTTCGGCGAGCAGGCCAGTGACGTGATCGTCGAGGGCGGTGTTGCCAGATCCGACAAGGTAAATGACGGAGGTGGCATTCTGATGACTCTGGGCCACACCCGTTGACGGCCACAACCACAACAAGAAGCAGAACAATGTCACTGTCAGTGATGGCAGCGCCTGGAACTTGTGTGGCTGGAAGGTTTCAGCTGGTCTGGATGAGGTCATACCGTCCCGATTGGTGAGCAACCCTGATGTTAAGTCCCTTTGCCATAGTGTCAGAACCGGACGCCCGCCTCCACGAAGAACTGATTATGATTTTTGATGTTGTTATCGGAACTCAGTTCCGGGTCGCGGTTCAAATAATGCTGCATGGTGACAGCCAGTTCGGCGGTGTAGCGCGGTTGATAGATGCGCTTGGCGATTCTGGCATCCAGCCGTTCGAACTGGCTGCGGTCAAACTCATCGGCCCAATAGAACACCGAGGAGGCCTTCAGCCCCCACGGAAGATCCTGGATGATTGCCAGGCTTCCCGAGTGGCGCACTGACATCCGGGTCATCAGGCGCAACGCCTGCCGTTGTTTTTTTGCATTGGCTTCGTCATCGTCGCTTACATAGGGTTGGCCGGTAAACCAGGTATCCTGGTCAAGGTAGCCGTAACTGGCACGAAAGGCTGTGCCCGGGTATTCGAGCAGTGCCTCAACTTCAAAGCCTTTCTGGTCTATGGCAACGTTGTTGTCGATGCTCCAGTCTTTCAATTGAATGACGCCGCTAATCATGTCCCTGAGTTCGTCCTTGAACCCTCTGACTTCCAGGGACAGCAGCGCCTGAGCCATAGGAAACTGGCCAAAGTAGCTGATCTCCCTTGAAACGATGCGCTCTTCCTCAAGGGTCTTGCCCAGGGTTAGCCAGGCCTCGTTTTCAAGCGTGTCGTAAGTTGTTACCCGGCGGCCTTCCAGATCGGAATATTGATCTGGCCCTACATTGGTGAGTGTGTAG
>JAWOAO010000436.1:0-3598 GCA_046498485.1 Marinobacter sp.
GGTCACGGTGAATGCCGTCAAGGTTAGCCGTGATCTGGGTTATGCTGATATCTACGTTTCGTTGCTAACCACGGAAGAACTGACTGAACAGTCTCCGGCGGTGCAGGAGTCGTTGTCGGTACTGAACAGTGCCGCCGGATTTTTGCGCGGTCAGGTCGGGCGGGCCATGAAACTTCGGGTGGTGCCTCAACTGCCCTTTCATTTTGACAGTCTGCTTAACCAGAGCCGCAAGATGGATCGCCTGATCCGGGACGCAGTAGGTGATCCGCCCGCCGTGCCCCGGGACGACAATAACGACGCCGTTTCCGATAACCCGGAGCGTGACGCTTGAGTCGTCGACGCAAAGGCCGTGAGGTAAATGGCATTCTGGTGATCGACAAGCCTCTGGATATCACTTCCAACGGTATCCTTCAGCAGATCAAGCACCTGTATGGTGCTGCCAAAGCCGGCCATACCGGCGCGCTGGATCCTCTTGCCACCGGCGTGTTGCCGCTGTGCTTTGGCGAAGCCACCAAGTTCTCCCAGATGATGCTGGACAGTGACAAGGCCTACGTCGCCACGGCTCGGTTGGGTGTGCGCACAGAAACCGGAGACAGCGAAGGTGCGGTGGTTGAAGAAAAACCGGTGCCAGCGCTGACCGAGGCAGAGGTCGAGGCGGTTCTGGACAACTTTCGTGGAGCGATTCAGCAGATTCCCTCCATGTACTCGGCACTCAAGCACAAAGGCCGGCCGCTCTATGAGTATGCCCGGGAAGGCATCGAAATTGAGCGCCCGGCACGGCCAGTCACCATCTATGAATTAAAGCTGTTGGCGGTTCGTGACAACGAACTCGACATGGCGGTCACCTGCACCAAGGGTACGTACATACGCTCACTGGTGGAGGATATTGGTGCAGCTTTGGGTTGTGGTGCTCATGTTATTGCCCTGCGGCGTACCATGGCCTCGGGCTACAGCTTGTCGCAAGCCCATGATGTCAATGCCCTTGAAGCGATGCGGGAAAATGGCGAAAGCCTCGACGGGCTGCTATTGCCGCCGGAAAGCGCGCTCACCATGTTCCCGGAGTACCGCTTGTCGGGCTCGCCGCTGGTATCGATATTGAACGGACAACCGGTTAGAATACCGGAGCAGCCCTTCGAAGGCCTCGTGCGTATATACGGCGATCGTGCTTTTGTCGGGTTGGTAGAAGCTCTGCCAGAAGGCGACGGCACAAATCTGGTGCCACGCCGTCTGGTCAAGAGTAACGGCAGCTAACACTGTTGTTGAGTAGCCGGGCTGTAGAGATGCGCGGTTCGGCCGGATGTACCAGCATCGCAACCAATGAGGTGTAATATGGCACTTTCTGCCAACGAGAAAGCACAGATCGTTACTGATTATCAGCAAGCTGATGGCGACACCGGTTCCCCTGAAGTTCAGGTGGCACTGCTGAGCGCTAACATCAACAAGCTGCAGGGTCACTTCAAGATCAACAAGCAGGATCACCATTCCCGCCGTGGCCTGATCCGGATGGTAAACCAGCGTCGTAAGTTGCTGGACTACCTGAAGCGTAGAAACGCTGAGCGTTACCTTGAGCTGATCAAGCGTTTGGGCCTGCGTCGCTAATCCGGTTTAACGACCTGAAGGCTGGCCCGGGATTGTCCGGGTTCAGCCGAGCTTCTCTCCCGCTGTCTGTGTTTGCCCGTTATGGGGAAACCGGAGAGCGTATTTGCTGCAGTTGATTTGTCAGTGACACCGAAGGATTTTCCCTGTCGTAATGGAAAGCCGGAATTGATAGCAGGTTGTTGAAAAACCCGGGTGCAGCAGGCCATAACTGCTCGCCTGACCAGGGTTTTGCAACAGCCTGTTAGCTTTCAGACGGGCTGCCTTTCGGTTCACAGATCAAGCTGCTGCGGTATTGATGAACACACGGGCACGGATGAATTGGTCATCCGGCCCTGTATTAACAGTCGAATAGCAGGAGTTAACAGTGGATCTGCAACCACGTACGAAAACGTTTGAAATGGGTGGCGAAACGTTCACTCTGGAAACTGGCCGTGTTGCCCGTCAGGCGACCGGTTCTGTTCTGGTTACCACCGGTGATACCTCTGTGCTGGGCACCGTTGTCGGTGCCAAAGAAGCCAAGCCGGGCCAGCCGTTCTTCCCGCTGACCGTCAACTACTTCGAAAAAACCTACGCTGCGGGCAAAATCCCCGGCGGTTTCTTCAAGCGTGAAGGCCGTCCGTCCGAGAAAGAAACTCTGACCTCGCGCCTGATCGACCGTCCGATCCGCCCGCTGTTCCCGAATGGTTTCATGAACGAAGTTCAGGTCATCCTGACGGTCATGTCGGCCAACAAGAACCACGATCCGGATATCGCAGCCATGCTGGCGGCGTCTGCCGCACTGGCCATTTCCGGTATTCCGTTCGAAGGCCCGATCGGTGCAGCCCGCGTTGGTTTCACCAACGAGAAAGGCTACTTCCTGAACCCGACTTTCGAAGAGCTGCAAACTTCCGTGCTGGACATGGTTGTTGCCGGTACCGAAGACGCGGTGTTGATGGTTGAGTCTGAAGCCAAAGGCCTGACTGAAGATCAGATGCTGGGCGGCGTACTGTTCGCGCATCAGGAAATGCAGACCGCGGTCACCGCGATCAAGGAATTTGCCGCCGAGAACGGCAAGCCCCGTTGGGATTGGCAGCCAGAGCAGGAAAATACCGAACTGCTGAGCGCCATCAAGTCCGAGTTTGGCGGTGCCATCGAAGAAGCCTACGCCATTCGCGACAAGATGGCCCGTTACACCCGTCTGGGTGGGATCAAGACTGGCGCCGTTGAGAAGCTGGCCGGTGATGAGGAAGGCAAGCCTTCCGCAGAGCAGGTCAAGAAGTACTTCGGTAAGGTCGAGAAGTTGGTGGTTCGTCAGCAGGTTATTGATGGCAAGCCACGTATTGACGGTCGCGACAACAAGACCGTGCGCCCGATCCAAGTAGAAGTGGGTATCCTGCCTTCTGTTCACGGTTCTGCGCTGTTCACCCGTGGCGAGACCCAGGCCATCGTAACCACGACTCTGGGCACCACCCGCGACGTTCAGACCATCGACGCACTGGAAGGCGAGCGCAAAGACCCGTTCCTGTTCCACTACAACTTCCCTCCGTACTCCGTTGGTGAAGCTGGCCGTGTGGGCACTCCGGGTCGTCGTGAAGTAGGTCACGGTCGTCTGGCCAAGCGCGGCCTGTTGGCGGTTATGCCGACTCTTGAAGAGTTTCCGTATGCCATTCGTGCGGTATCCGAGATCACCGAATCCAACGGCTCCAGCTCGATGGCGTCTGTGTGTGGCTCCAGCCTGGCGCTGATGGACGCAGGCGTGCCGATCAAGGCTGCAGTTGCCGGTATCGCCATGGGTCTGGTCAAGGAAGGCGACAAGTTCGCGATTCTGACCGACATCCTGGGTGACGAAGATCATGTGGGCGACATGGACTTCAAGGTTGCCGGTACCAAAGAGGGCATCACAGCCCTGCAGATGGATATCAAGATCAACGGCATCACCGACGAGATCCGATGATCTTGACGAAGCCGTGGGTGTTGAACATTGCTCCCTCGACGCTGAAATTCTCCGCGCCTATTTCCA
>JAWOAO010000457.1:0-9378 GCA_046498485.1 Marinobacter sp.
CGGTCACCGGCCGGGTGTCGCCCCATAACGGCACCGACCTCGCCACCCCCATCGGCACGCCGATCATGAGCACCGGCGACGGCATCGTCCACCGCACCGGCGATCATCCGTTCGCTGGCAAGTATGTCGAAATTGACCACGGTAACGCTTATAAAACGCGTTACCTGCATCTGCATAAGGTTCTGGTAAAACGAGGACAAAAGATTGAACGTGGCGACCGGATTGCACTATCAGGTAACACCGGCCGCAGCACCGGCGCCCACCTGCATTTCGAGCTGCACATCAACGGTCGGCCAGTTAACGCATTAACCGCTGACATACCCACGGCCGCGGATGTGCCCAAGGCGGTTGCCAGGCAGTTTGAGGAACAAACATCGCTGAAGCTGGCGGTGATGGGCACAGCGGCCAGCCGGTCAAACCTGATTCTGGCCGGAGCCCGGCCTTCGTTTGACTGAGTGGTGATCTTTGCTGTTCTGCAGGGAGCGTACAGGTAAAGAACCAGCAAGGCTCAAATCCATCAACGACCAGGCCTTTCCGGAAAGTGACCGCCCTGAGCAGGGCCCAGAACTTACAACAGCTCCGGCTCTGGCCGCCCGAACAGATAGCCCTGAAAGTGATCGCAGCCGTGTTCAACCAGCCAGTCGCGTTCGGCTTCGGTTTCCACGCCCTCGGCGATGACTTCAAGACCCAGGCCCTGAGACAACCCGATGATGGAATCCACAATCGCGGCGCTGGCCGGATTGGTGGTTACGTCACGGATAAACGACTGGTCAATCTTGATCTGGTCCAGGGACAGGCGCTTCAAGTAGCTTAGTGACGAGTAACCGGTGCCGAAATCATCCAGTGAGAAGCGAACCCCAAGTTCTCTGATTTCACTCATCACCCGGGCAACCCGTTCCGGATCATCCATCAACAGGCTTTCCGTCACTTCCAGTTTCAACAGCCCGGCTGGCGCGCCGGTCTGCCTCAGAATCGTGGCCACCTGCTCGGTAAAGCCCACACCCTGAAACTGCACCACGCTGACGTTGACTGCCAGCTGCATACCCGCGTTGGCAGGATCATCCTGCCAACGGGCAATGGTCTGGCACGCCTGTTCCAGCACCCAACGGCCAATAGGAAGGATCAGCCGGCTCTTCTCCGCCAACGGAATAAATACTGCGGGCGATACCAGGCCACGGTCCGGGTGCTGCCACCGCAAAAGCACTTCGTAACCCACACAAGTGTCCGGATAACGCACCTGGGGCTGAAAATACAGTTCAAGCTGATTCTCTTTCAGTGCGCTGCGCAGCTGATCTTCCAGCAACACGTGCTCAACCACCCTCGCCTGCATCTCCGGGTTAAAAAAGGCAATGCGGTTGAGACCGGCATGTCTGGTTCGCTCCTTTGCCTGCTGGGTGGCCTGTTCGGCGCGCTGAAGTTGCTGGTCATAATGAGCAACAACCTTACCAAAGATGCTGATACCGATACTGACATCCACTTGCACCAGATACTCAACCACCTCAACCGGACTGGCGAAGGCGGCCAGAATTTTCTGGGCAACCACCTCGGCCAACTGCGCGGACTGCTCTTCAGAGGCATCCAGAGAAGGCAACAGCACCCCGAATTCATCACCCCCGATCCGCGCCAGGGTGTCGTTTTCCCGCATGATCATTGACAGTCGGCCCGCCAGCGCCTTGAGCACCAGATCACCCACGTCATAGCCCCGGGAATCATTGACCGCCCGGAATTGCTCGATATCCAGATACAGCAAGGCGGCATAGGTACCGTTACGGTTATTGGACCGGCCCACGTCGGCAATGCGTTCTTCCAGCAACGCACGGTTGGCCAGCCCGGTCAGCGAGTCGTAGAAGGCCAGCCGATGCACCTGTCGTTCCGCTTCCTTGCGCGTGGTGATGTCGTGGAAGGTACCCACGTAATTAAGAATGGCGCCGGACTCTCCCGGCACTGCCGTCACCGTCAGCCATTCTGCGAACACCTGGCCGTCTTTATGACGGTTCCAGATTTCACCTTCCCAGGACCCGGTCTGATTCACCCGGCCCCAGAGTTGCTGGTAGAAGGCTTTATCCTGAATGCCGGATTGCAATATGCGAGGGGTCTGGCCCACCACCTCGTGTTCTTCATAGCCGGTAATACGCGTAAAAGCACGGTTCGCCCGGAGGATAACGCCGTGATCGTCGGTAATAAGGATACCGAGGTGGGTTTCAAACGCCGTCGAGGCGATGCGCACTTCCGCCTGCTGCAGCTTGCTGTCGGTGATGTCCTGCACCAACGCCAGAAATCCGCTGCCTTGTTGCTGATCATCCGGAATAGCCGCCACTCGAGCTTCAAAGTGCCGGGCCTCGCCATCCAGAAACAGCTGATAATCAAAGTTCCGGGGTTGCTGGTGGTTGGCGACGTCTTCTTTGATCAGGTCAAACCGGCTGGCCAGTTCCGGTGGTAGCACGTCGTGATAATTAAGGCCAAGCATTTGTTCCGGTGGCCGTAACAGATGGGTCTTATCAACCGCATGCACAAAGTCGAAGGTGCCGCGCTGGCCAATCACAAAGACCATGTCCGGTATCGAGCCGATCAGTGCACTGAGCCTGGCGGCATTGTTTTGGGCATCCTGTTGTAGCTTTTTCCTGGCCTCATTTTCCGTTACCAGCGACTGCTCCAGCCGCAGTCTTCGGTAAAATTGCTGCAGCAGGAACAGCCCGACAAGAGCACTCAGCAGTATGCCAACGCCGCCAATCAGTACACTCTGGCGCCAGCCCTGCAGGGCAACCGCCGTTTGCTCCCCAACAACCACCACATAAGGCAAATCATCAACACGCCGGAAAGTATAAAAGCGGTTTTCGTTATCCACCGGTGAACCGGTAATCACTTGCCCCACGGTCTCTGCACTGTCGATGAAGGCCTGGGTATGGGGCTCCTGAACGCGGGTTCCGGTCAGGTCCGATAACTCGCCCCTCAAGGGCACCGGCAGTCTGGCTACCAGTACCATGTTGTCATCGATCAGGGCGAGGCTTTCGCCGGCCGACAACGACAGGCGAGCTACCGACTGGGCGAGCAGATCCGGGGATTGCTTAACGATCAGCAACGCGTTAATCGCACCGGAGGCCGACCGGAGTTTCCGAACCCGCCAGATCGACAGCCGGCCGGTTTCAGGATCGGCATACAGTGGCGTCACCACATCATCGCTCTGAGTCTTATTCAAAAACCGTTCGATGAAATCCCAGGCCGGCGCCTGGTCGGTTGTAGCCTGAGAACCTGAGGAGTAAAGCAGACTGCCGTCGAGGCCGGCCACGAAAAATGCGTCAATAAACCCGGCGTCTTTGATTTTCTCATCCAACAGCCGATCGATACTTTCCAGACCGGCCTCCGCGCCAAAGCCCGGTTCTTCTATCAAAGGTTCAACAAAGCCGGCCATGGTGCGCAGGCCATACTGGCCAGAGAGAAAACTGTTGGCGACGAAGGCCTCGGCCAGATTTGCTCTGGCCCGGGAGCGATCAAACGCGGCCTGGTGCGCCTGCTGATAGGCTTTGCTGCCAATAAGGCCGGCAGAGACCAGCAGTATCAGCAAGGCGAGCAGATACAGCAGTAAAGGTTGTGCTTTTGAGAAAGCCGTTTTTTTAGATGAGATCTGAGTGTCTGTTTCGGTCATTCGGCGTTTCGTGATCGGTTATTCGTTGGCGATACTGCAACCGCTCAGTGGCTCTGCAGTATATTGAACCGCAAGCCCTTCCTCGAACCATCGCTCCTCTACTATAGTTGATGACAGCGCCACCTGTGGGCTTTTATTTACTCTCCCGGCAAGCGGGTGGCGGGTGGCAGGCTTGGCACCGCGAGTTATCGGCTCAATATTGACGAGAGTTGAACGCACCAACGGAAAACGCCCCGACAGGCGGGGCGTTTTGAACCATCCAGGATCCTTAGATCTTGGTCATTCTCAGGTAAGGTCGCAACTCGTTCCAGCCTTGTGGGAAGATGTCCTTCGCCTGCTCGTCAGAGACGGAAGGCGGAATGATCACGTCACCGCCCTTGCGCCAGTCGGCTGGCATCGCAACGCCGTTGGCATCGGCCGTCTGCAGTGCGTCGATAGCCCGCAGAATCTCGTCAAAATTACGACCAACGGCCATCGGGTAGGTCATGGTCAGCCGGATTTTCTTGTTCGGGTCGATGATGAACACGCTGCGCACGGCGGCGGTTTCGCTCTCACCCGGGTGGATCATTTCATACAACTGAGCAATTTTGTGGTCGGCGTCGGCAACGATCGGAAACTGCAGATCACAGCTCTGGGTGTCGTTAACGTCGTCGATCCACTTCAGGTGCTCTTCTACCGAATCGGTAGAAAGGCCAAGGGGCTTCACGTTACGGGCAGCAAACTCTTGCGCCAGCTGGGCGGTACGGCCCATTTCGGTGGTGCACACCGGCGTGAAGTCAGCCGGGTGGCTGAAGAAAAATACCCAGGAATCACCGCCCCACTCGTGGAAGCTGATCTCGCCTTTGGTGGTATCTACTTTGAAATCCGGGGCAATTTCGCCAAGTCGAACTGTCATATGCTTTCTCCTGTCGGGTGTACCGCAGTGGGTGTTTGTTAACAACATCTTCACAATAAGAGAATTTGCCTCTTATATCTATTTCAATATATCTATAGATCTATTAGTTTTATCCAACTGTGCTCGGCTGGCGAACATTTAAACGGTCGCGCCCAGCAATTGGCCAATCGGTTGCGGATCATGCCCTGCCTCGCGGGCAGCTTTCAGCAACATCGGTCTACTGCATTGCAGATGATGGGGTTGAACCCTTGTTGACGGATTTCTGCACAATCCTCTGGCATTACGGCATCCGCTATCGCAAATCCCGGCTCAAGAAAATGCAGCTTCATCAAACTATCCTCCACATTAAAAACGGTTGACCGGAATTTTCAGATAAACCTGACCGTCTTCATCGGCCGCCGGCATTTCTCCGGCCCGCATATTCACCTGAACAGACGGGAGAATCAGTCGCGGCATTGCCAGGGTTGCATCCCGCTCGGTTCTCAACCGAACGAATTCGTGCTCAGCCATGCCTTCACGTACGTGAATGTTGTTTGCTCTTTGTTCGGCGACCGTGGTCTGGTGCAGGAATTCATCCCTACCCGGCGCTTTGTAGTCATGGCACAGATAGATCCGCGTCTCGGCAGGCAATGCCAACACTTTCTGAACCGAATGATAAAGCGTCTGCGCGTCACCCCCGGGGAAGTCACAACGGGCAGTTCCGGAATCCGGTGCAAACAGGGTGTCGCCAACAAACGCAGCATCATCAATCACATAGGTCAGGCAAGCCGGCGTGTGGCCCGGGGTATGGAGCACATGGCCCTCCAGCGAACCTATCCGAAAGCTGTCCCCTTCCTCAAACAGCTGGCCAAACTGGCTCCCATCCCGCGCAAACTCGGTTCCGGCATTAAACGCTTTACCAAAGATTTCTTGAACATCGACAATGTGTGCGCCGATTCCGGTTTTGCCGCCAAGACGTTCCTGCAGGTACGGCGCCGCAGACAGATGGTCAGCGTGCACGTGGGTTTCAAGAACCCATTCCACAACGAGGTTGTTGCTCTGAACAAAACGGACAATCTCTTCTGCAGAGCGCAAATCAGTCCGCCCAGCGGCGTAATCAAAATCAAGAACTGAATCGATGATCGCACAGGCCTGGCTGTCGGGGTCTTTGACAACGTAGCTGAAGGTGTTGGTTGCTTCGTCGAAGAAGTGAGTGACTATTGGCTTTTGCATAGTCTGTTTCTCCTGAGGAGTGGTGTTGATTTCTCAAAACCCACTAGACCACACCAAAAGTAATAACGATAGTCCAAAAGGTAATATCTATCTTTATTGCTGCTATAGCCCTGAACAATGAACCAAAGGCCTCCCATAGAAAAAACCCGAAACAACCGCATTTGGCATCGTCCCGGGCGAAAAACACTCTGATCGATCCTATCGGATGGCGGTGACAGACAGGTTACTGAGGTGAGCGAACCGCCGGCTTGGCCATCCATTCATGACCTTTCAGCATAACGTGCCAGTAGAGAGCGGGCAGTTGCTTCGCTTTCAGCCACCAGGCTGCCTTGGTTGCTTGAGTGCCATCGTTCATCCATTTCGGAAAACTGGGCTGCAGAACCCCGTTATAGCCAAACTCCGCCAGCACTATCCGGCCATTCTCAACCGTCAGCGGGCAGGAACCGTAGCCAAGATAGGCCGCCGTCATCGGCTTTTTTCGCAATGCCGAGATCACGTTTTCGGCTACTACCGGCGCTTGCTTGCGCACTGCGGCGGCAGTCTTGGCGTTGCCGGTACCGCTGACATCGCCCAATCCGAAAATGTTGCTGTAGTTCTTGTGGCACAGAGTGTCATCGGCCAAATCAAGCCATCCGCCCTCGTTTGCCAGCGCGGACGCCCTGATAAATGCCGGCGCCCGTTGCGGCGGAACCGCATGCAGCATGTCAAAGCTAACGTCCCGATCTTCCGTGCTGCCGTCACTGCCGGTGACCCGAAACGTCGCCGTCTTCGATGGGCCATTCACGGCAATCAGTGTGCTCTGGAAATTCACGTTGATGTTGTACTTGTCAATGTAGCTCTGCAGCGCAGGCACATAATCCGGCACCCCAAACAGCACCGCACCCGCATTGTGGAACTGAACGTCCATATTGGCCAGGCGATTTTCCCGAAGCCAGTAATCAGAAGAAAGGTACATTGCCTTTTGCGGCGCGCCCGCGCATTTGATCGGCATCGGTGGCTGGCTGAACAGGGCTCTCCCCTTCTTCAGGGTTTGCACCATTTCCCAGGTGTAGCTCGCCATTCCCTCGCGGTAATTCGAGGTCACCCCATTTGACCCCAGTGTTTCTTCCAGGCCGTCAATGGCAGCCCAGTTCAGCTCCAGGCCAGGGGCCAGAACCAGCGCCTGATAGTTGATTGTGGAGCCATCCGCCAGCTTGACCCGGTTTTCGTCATGTGCAATTGAGGTTACTTTGTCCTGATACCAGGTGCTGAACCGGGGCATGACGTCGGACATCGGCTTTGAGGTGACTTCCGGCCGGAACACGCCAGCGCCGACCATGGTCCAGCCGGGCTGATAATGATGGGTGGCCGCTGGCTCGACGATAGCAATATCGATACCCCGATCACGCTTATGAATACTGGCCGCCACCGAGATACCCGCAGCCCCACCGCCGACGATAACCACGGTATGCCGTTTCTCGGTACCCGCTTGAACTGTTGTGTTGTTCATGACTCAGACCTCTTGTCGTTATTTGTTGGCTGATCGATTGTTGATGTATGTCAAATCGTATCACCAAACAAGATCTAAGGTTATATCGATATAGAATATCCGGGCATGGTGACCGCATCCGGACACAATACCGCCCGGCGGGATCCGGAAAATTGATCACGTAATCAGAAAAGAATCAGGCAACCGGGAAGCGGCTAATGCCGCTCCTCAAGGTCTTCGTAACCGGTAATCATCGGCTTGATATGACTGGTGACGGTTTTACCCAGGGTGGCCATATAGACATGGGCAATCACGAACACCAGCATGGCAAAGGCGGCACCGGTGTGAACCAGCGCGACGGTTTCCAGGTTGAGCGCGCCCGCCAGGGTTTCCGGCCAGTCGTTGTAGAACAGATAGAGCAGGCCCGATGCCCAGATTACTGGTGAGATCACCAGTTTGAAGAACAGGTAAGCCAGCCGTTGCAGTGGGTTATGCTTGGCCTGGCTGGTTTTCCGGTAAGGATGTGGCGCACCGGTGAATGTGCCGATCAGGTAATAATGCATGACGGCATAAAGACCGGTGCGGGTGGGAATATACTGCCGCCACTCGCCGGTGGTGAGGTGCCAGAAAATGGCAAACAGCCACAACACGATCAGCGCCCAGGCCGCCAGCGTGTGCACCTCTGCGGCGGTATTGAAAGTCACTGCCTGCAGGGAGCCGTGGATATTGAAACCGGTGAACAGCAACACAAAGATCAGCAGCGCCTGGCTCCAGTGCCAGAACCGCTCGAAACGCTTGAAAATCATCACCCGGCTCATTGGCCCCTCCTCCCTCTGACAATGATCCTGGCCGCCGCATGCACCAGTACACCAAACAGGGTGGCGGCCACCAGCAACCAGCCGATGCGGTCGAGCCAGACATTTCGGTCATGGCCGGGCATGTAGATGCCGCCCAGCCCTGCGAGCCGGCTGTCCGCCTGGTGGCACGAACCGCAATCCAGGGCCTGCTCCGCCGGGGGCACCATGTGGGTAATCGGCCAATGCATGGTGGTTTCGATGAAATCGAATTCTCCGCTGTAGGGCATGCCCGACATTTCACTGGCCGCTTGCAGTGCTTTCTCCCAGCTGTAGTTGCTCCAGAGTGAGGTATCGTCCGCGCCGAAGACGTGGGTTGCCAACAGTGTCTGGCGTTGACGGTCAAAAGGCTGCTTGCCACGCATTACCTTGAACGGCCAGATCCGCGAGCCCGGATCATCGGGGCTGCCTTCCACCCGGTTAACCGCCACCGGCGGGTTATCGATGTCCAGGGCCTCATCAACCATGGTGTATTTCACCGTGCCGTCGAACCAGGCGTATTCCGGCACCACGTTTTCACCGTGGCGGAAATCGCCTTTCTCACTCAGGTAGGACGGATGTCCGTGTTCATCCAGGATTTCGATCGGCTTGCCGCCGGCATCCAGACGACCCGCCGTTGACCAGTCCCACCAGGTTTTGGTGGGCACACCACCACGGGCAAACGCCGGCACATGGCAGGTCTGGCAGGCGAGCTTGTCGACGTGATCGTTCAGCTTTTGGGTTTCATGGGGGTCGAGGCCATGGCAGGACTCACAACTGGCCCGGGTGAAATCGGTATGGCCCGGCACATCAATGCCCAGTTGGTCCCGCGCGTTCACCTGGTAGCGGCTTCCGGTGACCGCGTGGCCCCAGGTGGTGTGGCAATCGGAGCAGCTGAAATTCAGCCCATCCGGCGACATGTGCACGTCCAGATCTTTCGGCGGGTTGACCAGGGAAGAATCCAGGTCGCCATGCTTGACGCCATCTCCGCCGCCGCCATAGAAATGGCAACTGCCACAGTTAGCCCGGCCACTGGCCCCCACGTTCTGGGCAATGTGTTCAAGATCTGGCGGCTGCACCATCTTGCCACTGCCTTTGGGCCATTCCCTGGGAACATAGGTGGGATGACCTGCCAATGTCGGAAACTTCCAGTAAGCACCGGTGGTATCGTGGCAGACCAGGCAGTCTACGGCGTTATCCGCGGTCGGGGGCGGCTGATTCATGTCTTCCCAACCATAACCGATGTGGCAGGAAGTGCAGCGGGGTTCGTTGGTCACGGCCATGCCACAAAAACTGTTAATGACCCGGTTTTTCCCGAGGGTCTGGC
>JAWOAO010000478.1:0-4986 GCA_046498485.1 Marinobacter sp.
AACTCTTTCAGCTGCTCGTTGTCGGCGTTTTCCTTGCAGAATGCATGTACCTGCTTGGTAAAGCCTCTCAGCGACTCGCCCTGGGTCATCAAGACCTTGCGGCCCAGCAGATCCAGCGCCTGGATGCCAGTGGTACCCTCGTAGATCATACCGATGCGGGCGTCACGTACGTTCTGCTCCATGCCCCACTCGGCGATGTAGCCGTGACCACCGAACACCTGCATGCCCAGATTGGCGGCTTCGTAGCCGATCTCGGTCAGGAAAGCCTTGGCAATCGGGGTCAGGAAGCCCAGGGCTTCGTCAGCGGCCTTGCGCTCTTCGTCGGTTTTGCCACGCTGAACAATATCGGCCTGCTGCGCAGTCAGGTAGATCAGCGCGCGAGCGCCTTCGGCAACTGCTTTCTGGGTCAGCAGCATACGACGCACATCCGGGTGCACGATGATCGGATCGGCAATACCTTCCGGATTCTTCGGGCCGCTCAGCGAGCGCATGGCCAGACGGTCTTTGGCGTAGGTCAGGGAACCCTGGAAGCCCAGCTCGGCGGCACCCAGACCCTGAATCGCAGTACCGATACGGGCCACGTTCATGAATGTGAACATGCAGTTCAGGCCCTTGTTCTCCGGCCCGATCAGCCAGCCCTTGGCGCCGTCGAAGTTCATCACGCAGGTGGCGTTACCGTGGATACCCATCTTGTGCTCGATCGAGCCACAGGACACCGCGTTGCGGTCACCGACAGAACCGTCTTCGTTGGGCAGGCACTTGGGCACGATAAACAGGGAGATACCTTTGGTACCTTCCGGAGCGCCCGGCAGGCGGGCCAGAACGATATGGACGATGTTTCCAGCCATGTCGTGCTCACCGGCCGAGATGAAGATCTTGGTGCCGGTGATCGCGTAGGTGCCGTCTTGGTTCGGCTCAGCTTTGGTGCGCAGGGTGCCCAGGTCGGAACCACAGTGCGACTCGGTCAGACACATGGTGCCGGTCCACTCACCGCTGATCAGCTTGGTCAGATAAGTCTGCTTCTGCTCTTCGGTGCCATGCTCTTCGATGGTGTTGGTGGCACCGTGGCTGAGGCCGGGGTACATGCCGAAGGACCAGTTACAGGTACCCATCATCTCACTCATCACGATACCCAGGGAGCTCGGCAAACCCTGGCCACCGTAGCCGGGATCGGCTGTCATCGAAGGCCAGCCGCCTTCAACGTACTGCTGGTAGGCCTCTTTGAAGCCGGTCGGCGTTTTGACACCGTCTTCGCTCCAGACACAGCCTTCGGTATCACCCACCCGGTTCAGCGGAGACACTACCTGCTCACAGAACTTTGCACCTTCCTGGATAATGGCATCGACCATATCCGGGGTGGCGTCTTCGGCACCTTCCAGATTGGTATAATGCTGCTCGCTGTCCAGCAGCTCGGTCATAACAAATTTGATATCACGCAGGGGCGCTTTGTACTCAGGCATTGAATCCACCTCGGTTTTCGGTCTCGGCTGACACTTGATAACAGCTTTTGGCCTTGGGTTTGCGCAGACACCATATGGTGCATCACAGTCTTAATTAAACACTTGTTTGAAACATACGTTTTGCAGCACGGAATTGTCAATAGCCCTGGTTAAAAATTGTGTTGCGATGTGTGTCCGGAAGGCGGGTAAAGGCAAGCTGAAAGGGGCGCCAGGTCTTGGCAACAGGTGCCTTCAGGCAAACACTGAGGTAACGGCGTCGGCGACGCCCTCCTGCATGGCGAGGATACTTCGGTAGGCTTCGTTCGCTTGCCGGCCATTGGCGGTCTGGCCTTGCTGATCGGTATCCGTGGAGGAGGCTGGGTCGGTTTGCTGGTCCCGGTCACCAACGGCCATCTCCGACTGCGCCTGTAACAGGGTTTGCATGGCCTGGGCCGCGACCGCCCGATCTTGCGCAGACGGTTGCGCCGGAGCCATCGCCGCCGCACCCACAACCCGCATCTTTTCAATGGTGGCTTGAGGATCGCCGGCTACACGGGAAACGTCTATCGGAACTTCACCACCAACCGCGTACTGAGCGCCGTCAGGACCCCGCTGATAGGTGAACGACATGGCGCCGGCGTATTGTCCGCCAACCGCCTGGTGCGCGGCCTCATGAGCGCGCACCTCCTGGTCCCGGGCCTTAAGCTCGGTAAGCTCCTTGAGTTGGGCTTGGTCAAGACCCTGCGGCCTGGCGGGAGCCTCTGGCTCCTGATCGGGCGCAAAGCCTTCACCGGCTGTAGCACCCGCGCCAGACGGCGCGACGCTGCTGGTGGTTGCGGTCGCTGCGCCCGAGACGACGGGATAAGCAGGAGAAACAGAAGGGAGTATATTCACAGTCCCGGCAACTCCGGTCAGGCGCGGATGTCCAGAAGGGTGCCGAGGGTCTCGTCGGCCGATTTGACCACCTGGGCGGAGGCTTCGACACTGCGTTCGTAGAGGATCATATCAATTAATGGTTCGGCCAGGTTGCCAGCGCCAGCACCCTGTGGGCCATCGACACCGCCACGAGCAATTTTTCGGGCGGCATTTTCCATGCCCACCATGCCGTCCTGAATACCTTGTATGCCTGAAGAGAGGGTATTGTTGATCACGCCGGTGCTTCCTGTGACGACCAATTGACTCTATTTACTCACAATTCTGATCAAATTCCAATCAGCGGCTTGATATTCAGAAATCTGGCCAACACTTCGGGCAATTGAGCGCCTGGTGTGGCCGCCATCCAGGGCAATACACCCAGACACGGGGCGCCGAGGTGCGCGCCGAGGTAGTTCAGGGTTTCCTGCTCGCAACTCATGGCTTCGGCTTCGGGGTGGTTGCCAACCCAGCCTGCCAAAAACAGACCATCGGCGCGGATGGCTTCGGCGGTGAGCAGGGCATGGTTGATGCAGCCCAGTTTGAGGGGCACCACCAGGATCACATCCAGCCCCAGTTCCCGGGGAACCGCCGAGTACGTTTCCCGGTCGTTCAGCGGCACGCGCCAGCCGCCAGCACCTTCAATCAGCATGAGATCGGCCGGGCGAATCTGCAGGCCACGGCAGAAGCCGATAAGGCGCTGGGCCGTGAGCAGTTTGCCCGCTTGCTGGGCGGCGACATGAGGGGCGATGGCGGGCTCCAGGGCAATCGGGTTGATGGTGTCGTAAGAAACGTCCTCGGTGATCGCGGCCTGAAGCATGAGGGCGTCTTCATTTCGCAGCCCTCCGTCGGTCTGGTCGCATCCGGAGGCAATCGGCTTCATGGCCAGGGTGCGCTTGCCGGCGGCTTTTGCTGCTTCCAGAATGGCCGCGGCCGCGATGGTTTTGCCCACCCCGGTGTCGGTGCCGGTCACAAAATAGGTTTTCTTAGCCATCTTTTATGGACTCGCATGCTCTGGTGCAGGGCGAGGTCGGGGTTGGTGTTCCAGGACACGCTACGAGCACATCCCTGTGCGCTTGTTTCAGGCCGTCCCTGGCCTTCAACAGTCCTGGAACACCAACCCCGACCTCACCCCGAAAGTTGATTTTTGCCACCAAAACCAACCAAAGGTTTCAGTAGAGAATAGTAGAGACTATTTGCCTTTGTGCCAAAACAGCCAGCCTGCTTCATAAGTCGCCAGACAACCCTGAACATTATCACCAGGATAGGCGCGACACATCGCTCGAAATCGTCCCGGCGCCGTAGCCGTTCGGCGCCTCTCTTCGCCCTTGAACACCGCCCCGAGGTGCTTCAGCTCCCGATTCAGAGCCATCGGAGAATGGTAAGGCAGAGCGATGGAGTCCACCTCAAGCTCAGAACCGGGCAGGATGGCCGACGTCATGCAACGCCAGCCTTCCTCCGGTAAAAACCGATTAACATGGGCTTGTCCGGGATCCGCTTTGGCCCAGGCGTGTTTGAGTTCATGCAGGGTACCGTCAAGCAATGTCGAAATGGCCACAAAACCACCGGGCTTCAGGACACGCTGACACTCTTCAAGAACAACGTCAGGGCGGCGACTCCATTGAATCATCAGGTTACTGAAGATCAGATCAACACTGTGGTCCGCCAGCGGCAGCTGTTCGGCATCGGCGTTGAGCCAGGCGGTGGTGTTCGGGCCGGCAGCTTGTGCCTGCTCGAGCATCCCCGGAGCGAGGTCGGCGCCGGTGATGGCAGCGGTCGGATACTCGGTGGCGAGCCGGCGGGTAAACCAGCCGGTGCCGCAACCCAGGTCGAGTATGGTCTCCGGCGACACATCCCCCGGAATGCTGGCCAGCAGGGTGTCGCCCATGGCTTTTTGCAGGCGGGACGCGCTGTCGTAAGTGCGACAGGCACCACCAAAGCCCCGGGCGATCGACTGCTTGGTGCCGGTGCCACCATCAGTAACAGTGATCGCGGACAGATCGGCGAACACGCTCATACCGCCGTGGTCTGTCGACAACCGCGGTCCGGAAGCCGCGCCCGGCTATGAGCCAGGGCACTCAGCAACCGATCTACCTGCGCAAACGTATGCGCAGCACTCAAGGTCACCCGCAGCCTGGCCTGGCCCTCCGGCACCGTCGGCGGCCGGATGGCGGTAACCAGAAGGCCCTGTTGCGCAAGCGCTTCGCTCAGCGCCAAAGCTTCCAGATTACCACCAACCATGATGGGCTGGATGGGCGATTGCGATGGCATCAACTGATAACCCAACTGCTCGGCGCCGGCCCGAAAACGTACAATCAGCTCACGGAGATGCTGCCGCCGCTGATCGTCCGCTTCGATCAGAGCCAGGCTGGCACAGGTTGCCGCCGCCAGTGCGGGCGGCATCGCGGTGGTGTAAATGTAGGTCCGGGCCTTCTGCACCAGATAATCCATCAACACCGCCGGCCCCCCCACAAACGCACCACTGGTGCCCACCGCCTTGCCCAGCGTGCCAATCAGCACCGGCATGTCCTTTCTTCCATCCACCATATTTGTCCCATCCCTGAGGTCCGGGCAAAGCCTTCAGTTCCTTTTCCTCCTTTTGCCTGGCCTTTTCCAGATCTTCAGGGCTGTGAAT
>JAWOAO010000484.1:0-3886 GCA_046498485.1 Marinobacter sp.
CCCAGACCCAGAACCTGCTGGAAGAAAGTGCCCAGGGGCAAAGCGACGACACCACGCCAACGCCCGGCAGCCGCAACCACCATCATTTCCCTAAAGGCGCCGGCCCCGGCACCTTCCTGCACGAACTGCTGGAATGGTGCACTCAGCAGGGCTTCCAGCGGGTGCTGGATAACCCGTCCATGCTCCGGGAACAACTCAGCCGCCGCTGCAGCACCCGGGGCTGGACTGACTGGGTTGAGCCACTTGAACGCTGGTTGCTGACGCTGATCGCACAGCCACTGCAACTGCAACGGGCCGGTACCGAACGCGTCAGCCTGGCGGACCTGGCCAGCTTGCGTCCGGAACTGGAGTTCTGGTTCGAGAGCCGCAACGTCAGTATCCGCACGCTCGATCAGCTGGTCACCCGACACACCCTGAACAGCGCCGACCGGCCTCAGGTGGAGGAGAACCGCTTCAACGGCATGATCAAGGGCTTTATCGATCTGGTGTTCGAACACAACGGGCAATATTACGTGCTCGACTATAAATCCAATACCCTGGGCGAAGACGACAGTGCCTACACCGATCAGGCCATGGGCAACGCCATTCTGAACAAACGTTACGACCTGCAATATGTGCTGTATCTGTTGGCCCTGCATCGTCTGCTGACAGCCCGGCTGCCCGGTTATGACTACGATCAGCACATTGGCGGCGCCGTGTACCTGTTTCTGCGCGGGGTCGATTCCGCCAGCCACGGCGCCTTTACCGACAAGCCACCGAAAGCGCTGATTGAACAGCTGGACGCGCTGTTTGATGGCGAGACGGTCTCAGGGGAGGTGGCCGCATGAGCCGTACCCGCACTCATAACACCGAAAACCAGATAGCCCTGGACCTGGCGGAAGACACCCCGACCACCGCGCTGGCGCCGGACGCGAACACCCCGGCTGTGGATAACTCCCGCTTACTGGCCAGCCTGGAACAGACCGATGCCCTGCTGCAGCAATGGCAACAGGCGCAGTGGCTGCGACCACTGGATGTCGGTTTTGCCCGGCTGATCCGGGCATTGTCGGAAGAGCAGGGCGAGCCCCCGCAACCGCTGGTGCTGTTGCTGGCGGCGCTGGCGTCGCACCAGGTCGGTCGGGGCCATGTCTGCATCGATCTGGCCAACCTGCTGGCCGACGCCGGCACCACTTTATCGCTGCCACCGGAAGAGCCATCCCGCCCGACCCTCAGTGCATCCGCAGCGGCGGAACTGAGCCAGCTGGAACCCGCCGACCTGCTCACGCGGATAACTCTCGCCGACTGTCAGGCCGCTCTGAATGGATCGCTGGCGGTAAGTGATGGCTCACTGACGACACCTTTGGTGTTGAACGACCGCCGGCTCTACCTGCGCCGGTTCTGGCGCTACGAACAACGCATTGCCGACGGCATTCTGCAGCGCCTGGCGTTGCCGTCGCCGCTGGCCGACCCGGACTCCGACCCGGCACGAACCCTGTCGCAGGCGCTTGGCCAACTGTTCCAGTCAACCGAACCGGTGGATTACCAGAAACTCGCCTGTGCCCTCGCGGCCCGCAACCGCTTTGCGGTGATCACCGGCGGTCCCGGCACCGGCAAGACCACCACCGTGGTGAATCTGCTGGCCGCGCTGCAAGCGGTCGCCGGGCAAGACCCGGCCCGGGCAGGGCGCAAATACCGCATTCGCCTGGCCGCCCCCACCGGTAAAGCCGCCGCCCGCCTGAACGAATCCATTGGCGGCGCGGTCAGCCGCTTGCCGCTGTCCGCTCTGCCCGGCGACGTGCAACTGGCGGATATCCCCACCAAGGTCACCACCCTGCACCGGCTGCTCGGCAGCCGGCCCGACACCCGCAAGTTCCGACACCACCGGGACAACCCGCTGCTGGTGGATATTCTGGTGATCGACGAAGCCTCCATGGTGGATGTCGACCTGATGGCCTCGGTATTTGACGCCCTGCCCGCCAATGCCCAGCTGATTCTATTGGGCGACAAAGACCAGCTGGCCTCGGTGGATGCCGGGGCGGTGCTTGGCGAGCTGTGCCAGCGGGCGCTGAAGGCCCACTACACGCCCGCAACGGCGCAGTGGCTGACCGCTATCACCGGCGACCAGGTGCCAGACCGCCTGTTGAATGCGGACGGCCAGGCCATGGACCAGGCCGTGGCGATGCTGCGCAAGAGCTACCGGTTCCAGCAAGACAGCGGCATCCGCGCCCTGGCGGAAGCGGTCAACACCCGCTCGCTGGACCGTGCCATGTTGCGGCAGATCCGGAAAGCCGAGTTCGACGATGTCATCTGGCTCAATGGCCACACACCAAAGCCTGACCCGGAAAAAACCCTCGAACAAATCTGCCAACATGCCCTTACCGGGACCCCGGATGCGTTCCGCAACGCCGGGCAGGGCCGGGTAGTGAATAACCAGCCGCTGGCGCCGCCAGTCGGCTATCGTCACTATCTGGAACTGATGCACCATCATGGCCTGAGCAACCGCAGCCCCCGCGAAGACTGGGACGCTCTGGCGGTTCAGGTTCTGCACGCCTTCAACAACTTCCAGATGCTCTGTGCCTTACGCAAAGGCCCCTGGGGTGTAGAAGGCCTGAACGATCAGGTGGCCCGGCAGCTGCTGGCCGAAAAGCTGATCCCGCAAGCACAAGGCTGGTACCCCGGTCGGCCGGTGCTGGTCACCGGCAACGACTACAACCTGGGCCTGATGAACGGCGATATCGGCATTACGTTTAGCCTGCCCTGGGATGAAACCGCGACCGGTGAGACCAAACACGTCCTGCGCGTGGCCTTCCCAAGCGGCGACAGCACCGGCGACATCCGCTGGATTTCGCCCAGCCGGCTGCAACAACTGGAAACCGTGTACGCCATGACCGTGCACAAATCCCAGGGTTCCGAGTTCAACCACACCTGCCTGGTGCTGCCGGACCGGCTCAGCCCGGTGCTGACCAAGGAGCTGGTCTACACCGGTATTACCCGGGCCAAAAACTGGTTCAGCCTGATCACCGGCGATGCCCAGGTGCTTAAAGACAGCGTAGAACAGCAAGTGGTGCGCGCATCAGGGCTGGCGCTTCGGCTTGTAGAACGTTAACGCCGAAGCTTGACGCGACAGTGAGGGGAGACGCCCTTCCAAAACCGTGCGGAGCCAGGGATGGCGGAGCCCGAGCGTCACATGGATGTGCCGAAGGAGCGTGTTTTGGAAGGGCGCCTCCCCTTACTGTTCGCCACTCCGATGCTGCTGCTCCCACAGATGGGCGTAATGGCCCGCGGCGGCCAGCAACTCGTTATGGCTGCCACTCTCGATAATACGACCGCCGTCCATCACCAGAATGGTGTTGGCGTCGCGAATGGTCGACAGCCGGTGCGCAATCACCAGGGTGGTGCGCTGCTGGCTGACTTCCTTCAGGGCCGACAGGATGGCCTGTTCCGACAGCGAATCCAGCGATGACGTGGCCTCGTCCAGAATCAGCAACGGCGGGTTTTTCAGAATCACCCGGGCAATCGCCACCCGTTGTTTCTCGCCACCGGACAACTTCAGGCCACGCTCACCCACTTTGGTGTCATAGCCCTCCGGCAGGCTGTGGATAAAGTCTTCCAGGTGGGCCAGGCGAGCGGCCCGGTACACCGCTTCCTCACTGGCCGCCGGGTTGCCGTAGGCCAGGTTGCGATAGAGGGTATCGTTAAACAGTACGGTGTCCTGGGGCACTACGCCAATGGCCGAGCGCAGGCTGTCCTGGGTCACCTATCGGATATCCTGACCATCGATGCAGATCGCTCCGCTATCAACCTCATAAAAACGAAACAGCAAACGGGCGAGGGTAGACTTGCCGGCACCGCTGGCGCCCACCACCGCCACGGTATGGCCGGCGGGAATGGTAAAGTTCACATCTTT
>JAWOAO010000144.1:0-13985 GCA_046498485.1 Marinobacter sp.
GTTTGCTGAATCTCCGTGTCCCAGGCGTCCCAGCGAACCCCTGCCGAAAGAAAAAACGTTACCGTTTTGCAGAAGGACCAGCGAGTGATGGTCGCCGGAAGAAACCTGCTTCACCTCATACGGGTTTTCCTCAGTTCCTTCTTGCAGTCCGGCGGCACTGCCGAAGCCTTCGACCAGCTGCGCCGGTCACGGGATGACTTCCAGCAGCTCTGGCTATTGGTATCAGAAGGTAACCCTGCCACCGGACTGCCCGCCAGTGTCGTAGCCCAGCAAAGTGGCGTTCAGCAAAACTGGAACACGGTGCGGGACAATGCGGACAGCATTCTGTCTACCCGTGACGCGGTTCTTGGCCTGCACGAGGTTGCCCGCACCCTGAACGAAACCATTCCACAGCTGCAGGTGGAGTACGATGACATCGTACAGATCCTGCTCGACAACGGCGCCCCGGCCGAGCAGATCGCTCTGGCCCAGCGCCAGTCACTGCTGGCAGAGCGGATCGTGCGCTCGGTCAACAACGTGCTGTCCGGTGACGAAGACGCGGTTATTGCCGCTGACCGCTTCGGCCGCGATGCCAGCCTGTTTGGTCGCGTGCTGGATGGCCAGCTCAACGGCAACCCGGCCATGGGCATTTCCCGGGTTGGCGATGACGACGCCATCTACGGCCTTGAGGCGGTCGATGAGCTGTTCGAATTTGTCTCCCAGAACGTTGATGCGATTCTTGAAGCTTCTCCCGACCTCTTCAAGGTTCGTACCGCCGCCAGCGACATCTTCCAGAATTCCGAGGTTCTGCTGGCCGAATTGTCCTCACTGGCAACCAGCTTTGCGGCCCAGGCAAGAACCCGACTGATCAGCCCGACCCTGGCGTTCTTCCTGCTGGCGGCCATGGTTGCGATTGTGGCCTTCATCGGTCTTGCCCTGTACCGCGACGCCCAGGCCCGCCTGGCGGCGACCCAGGAGCAGAACGAACAGAACCAGAACGCGATCCTGCGACTGCTGGACGAACTGGCGGACCTGGCGGATGGTGACCTGACCGCGGAGGCCACGGTCACCGAAGACTTCACCGGTGCCATCGCCGACTCCATCAACTACGCGATCGACCAGATGCGCGGGCTGGTACAGGCAATTCGGGGCACTGCGGTGCGGGTAGCATCCGCCGCCCAGGAAACCCAGGCCACGGCCATGCACCTGGCCGATGCTTCCGAGCACCAGGCCCAGGAAATTGCCGGCGCCTCTGCAGCGGTTAACGAGATGGCGGTATCGATCGACCAGGTATCCTCCAACGCTGCTGAATCTTCCGCGGTTGCGGAGCGATCGGTTGCGATCGCCAAGAAAGGCGCGGAAGTGGTACAGAACACCATCCGCGGCATGGACAACATCCGTGAGCAGATCCAGGAAACCTCAAAACGGATCAAACGTCTGGGTGAATCTTCCCAGGAAATCGGTGACATCGTCTCGCTGATCAACGACATCGCCGACCAAACCAACATTCTGTCCCTGAACGCAGCTATCCAGGCCTCCATGGCCGGTGATGCGGGCCGGGGCTTCGCGGTGGTTGCCGACGAAGTTCAGCGTCTGGCGGAACGTTCCTCTGCGGCCACCAAGCAGATTGAAGCGCTGGTCAAGACCATCCAGTCGGATACCAACGAAGCCGTTATCTCTATGGAACACACCACCGCCGAGGTGGTTCGTGGTGCCCGCCTGGCTCAGGACGCGGGTATCGCCCTCGAGGAAATCGAGAACGTATCCATGAACCTGGCGGAACTGATCCAGAACATCTCCAACGCGGCCCGACAGCAGTCGTCTTCGGCGGCGCATATTTCCAACACCATGAACGTCATCCAGGAAATCACCTCGCAGACGTCTTCCGGCACCAACGCCACCGCGAAATCGATCGGTAATCTGGCCGAGATGGCCTCTGAGCTGCGGTCTTCGGTTGCCGGCTTTACCCTGCCGGACGAGGAGTTCGTCGATCAGGCGCAAGAAGAAGACAACGACGTACCGGTGATCAGCTGATCACCGGTACCGGGCAGATGACGGTTTATGGTTCAGATGCGTAACCAGCTGGCACCCGTCGAAGGCTTTTGGACGCTGCACCGGCTTCCGGAGATGGACGAGGTGCAGTTCAGCCAGTGGCAGGCTCTGCTGGAGCATCGCACCGGCATCACCCTGACCGCTGAACGATGCTCGTTTCTGGAAACCAATCTGGGTATCCGGATGCGGGAAATCGGCTGCAGCAGCTATCAGGCCTACTACGAGAAAATCGTCGGCGGCCCGGATGCGATCAGGGAATGGGCAACGCTGGTAGACCGGCTGACGGTTCAGGAAACCCGGTTTTTCCGGGATCCGGATGCTTTTCGGCTGGTGGCGGATTATGTCATGACAAGGCCCAGGGAGCCGCTCAGAAAACACCCACTGGAGGCCTGGAGCGTAGGTTGCTCAAGCGGCGAAGAGCCTTACACGCTGGCGATGATTCTGACCGAATGCATGAGTCAGCTGGCGCTACAGCCATTGTTCGGTGTCACCGGCTCGGACATCAGTCTGCCGGCCATCGAGAAAGCACGCCTGGGCCAGTTTAATGCCCGCAAGTTGCTGGACATGGACGAAGACATGAAAACCCGGTATTTCCGTTCAGCCGAACGGAACACCGTTGAAATTGTGAACAGCATCCGTGACCGCGTCTGTTTTACCAGGCTCAATGTACTGGACCTGGAAAAAGCACCGATGCACGGTATGAACATTATCTTCTGCCAGAACCTGCTGATCTACTTCCGCCGCTGGCGCCGGCGGGAAATTGTCAAACGGCTCGCAGAGCGTCTGGCACCGGGGGGCTTATTGGTGCTGGGCCAGGGTGAACTGACCGACTGGCAGCCACCGGGCCTGCAGAGGGTTCCCTCGGAACATGTACTGGCGTGGATCAAACGCCAGTCCGACGAAGAATAACCGGAGTGGTTATGGGCAATCACCATGACAGTATCGCCCTCGACTGGGTTCGGGGCGAAATACAGGACACGCTGACCCAAGGCCAGCATGCACTTGAAGCGTACGTCGACAATCGCGACGATACCGCGCGCCTGCGCTTTTGCCTGAACTACCTCCACCAGGTACACGGTACCCTGCAGATGGTAGAACTCTACGGTGCAGCACTGCTTACCGAAGAGATGGAGAAACTGACCCAGGCCATTCTGAATGAGACCGTGGTCAGTGTTAATGATGCGGTCGAAGTGCTGATGCAGGCTATCCTGCAGCTGCCACAATACCTGGAACACCTGGCCAGCAGCCGCGATGATTTCCCGATGGTACTGCTGCCGCTGCTGAACGATTTGCGCGCAGCCCGGGGTGAAGCTCTGCTGTCCGACACCGCCCTGTTCAAACCTGACCTGACGCCGTCCCGGATCACCGTCGGCGGCAAGGTGTCTGAACGCCTGCACGACCCCAAAGTGCTGGACCACCTGCGCAAGTTACGGCAGATGTATCAGTTTGCCCTTGCCGGCGTGGTCCGGGAGGCAGACCTGGCTGCCCACTTTGATTACATGCAGAAGGTCATCCAGCGCTTGATCCGCCTGTGCCAGACAACACCTCGTGGCGAACTCTGGAAGGCCGCCAGCGGCTTTGTTGAAACCCTTCAGGCCAACGTTAACCCGGTCAACACTGCCGTCAAATCACTGTTGCGGGAGCTGGACTCCGAAATCCGCCGGCTTACCGACGAGCACGCCGATATTCTGCAGCAGCCGGTACCCGAAGCGCTGTTCAAACACCTGCTTTACTATGTGGCCCGTGCCCGGGATCTTGATAGCCCGCAGGTGACGGCACTTCGTGAGGCCTACCAACTGACGACCGCCCTGCCCTCGGGAGACGACGTTGACGCAGCTCGTAGCCGCGTTTCCGGGCCTGGCCGTGATGCCATTCATTCAGTAGTCAGTGCGTTAAATGAAGAGCTGGCCAAGCTGAAAGATCAGCTCGATCTGTTTGTCCGCGCACAGCTGCGCCAGAATCACGAACTTGAAGAGCTGCTGCCAGGTTTACACCAGGTCGCCAATACCCTGGCCGTTCTTGGCCTGGGCATTCCCCGCAAGGTCGTTACCGAACAGGTCGAGCTGGTCGAGCAACTCTGTAGCCGGGCTGAACCGGCGGACGACGGCACACTGATGGATATTGCCGGCGCGCTGCTGTACGTCGAGGCCAGTCTTGCTGGCCTGGATCGCGATCGTCGCAACGACGTGGAGTCCGGATCTCAGGACGGCGAACGCCCGAATATCGGCTCGATTGAACTCGGCGATGCCAGTGAGGCTCTGTTGAGGGAGTCCCGCAACACCCTGGAGCAGGTCAAGTCTGCTGTCGTCAACTTCATCGCTTCCCAGTGGGATACCCGTGAAATTGACCACGTGCCCGGCCTGCTGCACAGCATTCGCGGCGGATTGAGTCTGGTGCCTCTGGACCGCGTCGCCGACATGCTCGCCTCGGCCGAGCGCTACATTACCGAGGTATTGCTGGACAACAAGCAGGTTCCGGACTGGCAGCAACTCGACACCCTGGCCGATGCAGTCACCAGTATCGAGTACTACCTCGAGCGACTGGCCGAAGGCATCAGTGACAACGATGCCATTCTGCAAGTGGCAGAAGACAGCCTGGCCAGCCTTGGCTTTCCGGTTGGTCAGGAGCCGACCTGGAACCCGGAGCAAACAGCGCCCGAAAGCGCTGAAGTGCCGGTGCTGGATTCAGAGGCAGCCGCTGAAGCTCCGGACGCATCCGATGAGGAACTGGTGGACGACGAGATCCTCAACATCTTTGTTGAGGAGGCCGAAGAAGTCCTGCAAACCATTCACGCATTCTACCCGCGTCTGCGGCAGAATCATGAAGACCGTGAAGCCCTGACCGAAGTACGCCGGGCCTTCCACACGCTTAAAGGCAGTGGCCGCCTGGTCGGCGCCTCCAGCCTTGGTGAACTGGCCTGGTCAATTGAAAATCTGCTGAACCGGCTGATTGACCAGACCATCAAACCCACTGACGATCTGTTTGCCCTGATCGATGAGGCTAACGATCGCACCCCCTCGCTGATCAACGAATTCCGTGATGGCCACAGCAACGGTGATGTCGCGGAGCTGATTGCCCGGGCCGAAGGCCTTGCGACCACCCGTCGCGCAGAGACCGAACTCACCGAAACGAGTGACTCAGGGCAGCCTGCAGAGCCCGAGCTCACGGCAGAGCCAGAACAGACCGCTGAAGTCACAGCGTCGGATGATGATCTGATCGACGACGAAATCCTGGAAATCTTCATCGAAGAAGCCGGAGAAGTCCTCGACACCATTCGTGAATACCTGCCGATGCTGTTGCGTCAACATGACGACCGCAGTGCTCTGGCCGAAGTCCGCCGGGCCTTCCACACCCTCAAAGGCAGTGGCCGGATGGTCCGCGCTGAGGTCATTGCTGAGCTGGCCTGGTCGGTCGAGAACGTGCTCAACCGGGTGATCGATGGCAGCGTGTTCATGAACGATGACATCGCTCAGCTGTTGCAGGATGTGACCGATACGGTGCCCTCCCTGGTCAGCGATTTCGAACATCGGCGCAGGGCAAGTCTGGACACTTCGCCCATGGAATCCCGGGCCAATGCCCTGGCCAACGGCGAGATTCCTGACGCCAGCAGCATGCCACCCGCCGAGATCGACCTGTCTGCTCATGGTGAGGTTGAATCGAAGACCGACAATGACGACACCGGGGCCCCGGTCGATCTCAGCGAACACGATCAGGATATTGACCCGGTTCTGCTGGAGATCTTCGAGAACGAAACCGAAACCCATCTGTCGACCATCAACCAATACCTGTCTGCCGCCAGTGACAAGACGACGGTGGCTTATACCGATGAGCTGTCGCGCGCTCTGCATACGCTCAAGGGCAGCGCACACACCGCAGGTATCCGACCCATCGCCGAGGTGATTACCCCGCTGGAGCGTTTCGTCAAGGAATCTCGAGCTCAGAACAAACGGGCCGATCGCGACGTCCTGGAACTGATTGAGCAGGCCAGCAGCTACCTGAGCCAGAGTTTGGCACAGCTCAAAAGCAACCCACAGGGCGCACTCGAAGGCACCGACGACTACCTGGCGCGGCTGGAACAGATCAGTCAGCAAACATTGCTGTCGCACGGCCGGCACGATGATCAACAGCCTTCGGCTCAGGCACCGTCACAGCTGGTGCAACTGTTCCTTGGCGAGGGGCTCGACATCGTCCTGGACGCGGAATTCATTCTCAACGAATGGGCCCAACACCCGGAGCAAACTGAACCCTTCGGCACACTGCGTGCTGAACTGGAGCAACTGACACAAGGCGCGGCCGATGCCGGCCTGCTGGATCTGGCGGATCTGGCGGCAGCCCTGACCCGCACCTACAGCGCCGTTGGCGAACACAATCTGACGCCGGATGACGACTTCTTTACCACCGCTCATGCGGCACAAGAACAACTGATCAACCTGATGGATCAGGTTGCCGCCGGACTGGCCACCGAGCCCAGTGACGCCCTGATCCTGGCGCTGGACGCACTGGCAGACACGGCCGCAGAGGCGCATCAGACCAACCAGGGCCTTGATCAAGAGCTGGCTGAAATCTTCCTCGAGGAGGCCCGCGACCTGATCAACAGCTCTGCTGAAGCACTTCAAAGCTGGAGCGAAGACACCCGCAATCTGGACATACTGCGCCTGCTTCAGCGTGATCTGCATACTCTCAAAGGCGGTGCCCGGTTGGCGGATGTTACCGCTGTCGGCGATCTGTCTCACGAACTGGAGAACCTGTTCGAGGGGTTGACGGAGCTCAGATTTTCGATCAATGACACGCTCTCTGACCTGCTGTTCCGCTGTCATGACCGACTGGCGGGGATGGTTGACGCGCTCGAAGCGCAGGAGCCACCAAGACCTGCACCAGACCTCATTGCCGAAATTCACAGCTACATCGATGGCGCTAAAGGCTCCGGTCCGGGGACCACTGCCGGCATCCCTGAGACGGACCCGCCGACCGACGATCTGGCTCTGCCAGAGCCCGAGCTGGAGCAACCCGCCGCTGCCGAGCCTGACTCCGAAGGCCTCGTGGCGACGGATCTGTCGCACCTGGATCCGGAGTTGCTCGGAATTTTCCTGGAAGAAGCCTACGATCTGATCAACTCCACTGGCAGTGCGCTGCATAGCTGGAGCGAAAATCCATCCGATCGAGAGATCGCGGCGGTTCTTCAGCGTGAGGTTCATACTCTAAAAGGCGGCGCCCGCATGGCCGGCGTCGACGCCATCGGCGACCTGACCCACGTGCTCGAAGATCTGTTCGAGAAAGTGGCCGAGGGCCGGCTCGACGCCAACGGCGACATGACCGATCTGCTGTTTGCCTGTCATGACCGCCTGGCCCGGATGGTCGAACAGGTGGCCACCCGGAAACCCTGCCCGGCAGCCAACGAACTGGTGCAGCAGGTCCAGGCCATGCTTCGGGGTGAAACCCCGGCGCCGGTCGACGAATTGCCGGTTGCTGACGATGACCTCATCAGTATCTTCCTGGACGAAGGGCTGGAAATCCACCAAGCCATTGCCGAATGCCTTGACCAGTGGCGGGAACAACCGGACGAGCTGGCCGGTATCACCCGGCTGCAGCATGAGTTGCATACCCTCAAGGGTGGCGCCCGGCTGTCGGATGTGGATCCGATAGCCGATCTTGCCGAAGCCTGGTCCGAAGCCCTCGATCGCTTGGTATCCGGCGGTAACGGCCAGCAAGGCCTGTTGATACTGAGTGATCAGGCGCTTGCCAGCCTCAAGTCCATGCTGGACAGCCTGGACCAGGGTCGCCAGCCAGAGACCGATGCCAGCCTGCTTGCCGCCTTCCAGAGTGCCGGCGAACTGTCGGAAGATGCGCAGGCGCCTGCATCAGAACACACTGACGCAGACAGCCATGACGCAGTCGACCCGGAAGTTCTGGAGATCTTCCTGGAAGAAGCTGGCGAAATCATGGATCAGCTGGAGCAGCTGCTGGATGACTGGCACAAAGAACCGGCCAACCATCATTTCAATCAGGAAGCCCAACGGGCGCTGCACACCCTCAAAGGGGGGGCCCGCCTGTCCCAGATCAGCGAGCTGGGTGATAAGGCTCATGCCTTGGAAACCCGACTGATTGACCTGGGCGGTAACGCCCCGGACGATGCCCAGTGGCAAGCCATTAGCCATGATCACGATGCGATCCTGGCCATGGTGGCCGATATCCGGAAGCGCTTCGAGTCCGGAGCCGCGCTTACCGAAGCGCCCGAGCAAACGTCAGAACAGGCGCCATCCAAAACCAACGCCCAGGCACCGGTAGCGAAAGCACCCGAGCCCAGGGCTCCGGCCCTGCCCGCAGCGGAGCAACCAAAACCGGCCAAATCGCCAACCAGGATTCGTAACAAACCCGCCGAGGCTCAGCGAGCCGCTCAGGAAACTATCCGGGTATCAGCACCGCTGCTGGACGAACTGGTCAACCTGGCCGGTGAAACCAGTATTACCCGCGGACGGCTGGAACAACAAAGCAGTGATTTCAGCCATACCCTGGATGAAATGGCCGCCACCGTTGAGCGTCTGCGCGAACAGCTGCGCCGGATGGATATCGAGACCGAAACCCAGATTCTGTTCCGGGCCGAGCAGGAACATGGCCCGGATTATGGCGATGACTTCGATCCTCTGGAAATGGATCGCTATTCTTCTATTCAGCAGTTGTCCCGGGCCTTGTCCGAGTCATCGTCCGACCTTGCCGACCTGCGGGAAACCCTGGCCGACCGGGTACGGGACACCGAAACCCTGCTGGTGCAGCAATCCCGGATCAATACGGAACTTCAGGAAGGTCTGATGAAGACCCGGATGATTCCGTTTGCCTCGATGGTACCGAGACTGCGCCGTATCGTTCGCCAGATCAGTGGTGAACTGGGCAAGAAAGTCGACTTTGATGTCCGCAACGCCGAAGGCGAAATGGATCGTAATATTCTGGAGCGCATGATCGCGCCTCTGGAGCACATGCTGCGCAACGCCCTTGACCATGGCATCGAAACCCCGGACCAGCGCAAGCAAGCCGGCAAGCCGGTCACCGGTGAAGTGCTGTTGTCACTGGCCCGGGAAGGCGGTGATGTGGTTCTGCGGATGATGGATGACGGCAGCGGTATTCCGGTAGACGTGATCCGGGACAAAGCCATTCGCCAGGGCCTGATGCGTCCGGATGAAGATCTGTCCGAACGGGAAATCCTGCAGTTCATCCTGCAGCCAGGCTTCTCAACCGCCCAACAGGTGACCCAGATCTCCGGTCGCGGCGTGGGCATGGACGTGGTCGGCAGCGAAATCAAGCAGCTGGGCGGCAGTCTGGATATCGATTCCGCGCTCGGCCGTGGCACCACCTTCACCGTGCGCCTGCCATTCACCGTCTCGGTGAACCGCGCCTTGATGGTGGCCACCGGCGAAGACTTCTACGCCATCCCGCTCAACACCATTGAAGGTATCGTCCGGGTCAGCACCTACGAGCTGGAAGAATATTACAAGCCAGACGCGCCCCTGTACGAATACGCCGGTCAGCAATACCGCCTGCAGTACCTGGGCAGCCTGCTGAACAGTGATCACCATCCGAAGCTCCAGGGTCAGGCCCTGCCGCTGCCAGTCATTCTGGTGCGCGGTGCCGAGCAGCCCATGGCGTTGCAGGTAGACCACCTGATGGGCAGCCGGGAGATCGTCGTCAAATCCCTGGGGCCGCAGTTCAGCACGGTCCGGGGTGTGTCGGGCGCCACCATTCTGGGTGACGGCAACGTGGTCGTCATTCTCGACCTGCCGGCGATGATCCGCTCCGACATTCTGTCCGAGCGCCAGCGCCTGGCCAGTCTCGAGAAGGCGCGGGAAACCAGCCGCTACGAAGAGCAGATCACCACGGTGATGGTGGTGGATGACTCGGTCACCGTCCGCAAAGTCACCTCGCGTCTGCTGGAGCGGAACGGCATGGAGGTCATTACCGCCAAAGACGGTCTGGATGCCGTGGCACAGCTTCAGGACTATCGTCCGGACATCATTCTGCTGGATATCGAAATGCCCCGCATGGATGGCTTCGAAGTGGCCAGCTTTGTCCGCCACGATGACAACCTGAAACACACGCCCATCTGCATGATTACTTCGAGAACCGGTGAGAAACACCGTGAGCGGGCCTTGTCGATCGGTGTTAACGAATACCTGGGCAAGCCGTTCCAGGAAACCGAGTTGCTTGAAACCATCAAGCGGCTGACCGGAAATCAGTGATGGCCGGCCAGCCGGGCCGGCCCCGGGTCGGCATTGTTTCCGATGTGGTGCTGCAACGTCACCGGTTGCAGGCTGCCACCGGTAAGTTCGGCCTTGAGGTATGCTTTGCCGGGGATCCCTCCCGACTGATGGACTACCCGGAGTTTCCGGAGGCAGCACTGTGGCTGGTGACGCTTGAAGACGAAGCCGATCACCTGGCACTGTTTGATCATTTGCTTGAGCATACCGAAGCGCCGGTCTTGTTCGGCCTCGACCAGGCGCCCAAACCGGGCAGTACCGATTACTCGCGCTGGGAACGCAGACTGCTGGCCAAGCTGGAACAGCAACTTGGTCATCTTGAAGAACTCGATACCGCCACCGATCTGGAACAACTGGTTGGGGTCGTACCACAAGCGCGGTCAGCCCCGGAGCTGCCGCACTGGATCACGCCGGCGGCACCGGGATCCCTGGCCGAAGACGTCTGGATACTCGGCGCCTCGCTGGGCGGGCCCGCCGCCGTCAAGACGTTTCTGGACCATCTGCCACCGGGCCTGCCGGTAGGGTTTGTCTATGCCCAACACATTGACGGCAACTTTACCGAGGTACTGACCCGAGTGCTCGGTCGCCACGCCCACTATCAGCTCAAACGGGCTGAAGCCGGTTACCGGGTGCGCAACGGCGATGTCGTCTTGATGCCGGTTGAACGGGAGTGGTCCGTAGACAGCCGTGGTCAGCTGACCGAGCAGGACAGGCCCTGGCCCGGACCCTACGGGCCATCGATCGACCAGGTCCTGCTGAACGCGGCCGACTATTACGGCAAACGCTGTCATACCATTCTGTTTTCTGGCATGGGCAACGACGGCGCCATCGCTGCGCCCCTGTTAAAAGCCTACGGCAGTCGGGTCTGGGTGCAGGAAAGCCGAAGCTGCGGCAACAGTTCGATGCCGGATTCGGTGGCCGCCACCGGTTGCACCAGTTTTACCGGTACGCCCGAGCAACTGGCCAGAGAACTGGTAAAAACCATTGAGAACAGCTGCCTGCTGAAAAGCCGGCAAAACCGGGATTCCGCCTGAGGAAACATGCCATGAAAGAAAACAGCCAGTCGCTCTCCTGCGTCATGATTCCAGTCTGCGATCGGCAACTGCTGCTGCCCAACGTCTCGATTGCCGAGGTGGTGGATTTCAGCAGCACAGCCGCCGATGCCAACGCTCCGGAATGGCTGGCCGGGTTCCTGGACTGGCGGGGCCTCAAGCTTCCGGTGATTTCTTATGACGCCGCTAACGGCGGCAGCCTTACCCTACCCGGCGCCAACCGCGGCCGCATCATCGTGCTCAACACCATTGGCTCCGGCCATCAGCAGGCAGCGTTCATGGCCTTGATTATCCAGGGCATTCCCAGCCAGATTCGCCTGGAAGAGGAGCAGATTCGGCAACTCGACGGTGCGACCGGGCCGGCCGACTTGATGCAGATCGAAGTGGACGGCGAAACCGCCTGGATTCCGAACCTCGAATACCTGGAATCCCTGGCGCTGGAAGCGAAACCCTGACCTGGTTGAAACCCTGGCCATAGCCGTACGGCCTGCAAATGTTATAATGTTGCAAATTTTGCAGGATCCAGACCATGCCGGAACGCGCGCTCCCCTATCGCCCGCACAATCATGACGCCTGTGTCAGCCACGCACTGACCGATGCCCGGGTTATCTGCCGCGCACAGAATGCCCGCCTGACGCCAATTCGGGAGCGGGTTCTGGAACTGATCTGGCAATCCCACAAACCGCTGGGGGCCTATGACATCCTGGCCATGCTCGGCACCGAAGGCCACAACGCGGCCCCACCCACGGTGTATCGAGCACTGGATTTTCTGCTGCAGCATGGCCTGGTTCACCGCATTGCCTCACTCAACGCCTTTATTGGCTGCACTCAAGCCGGTGAGCATCACCGGGGTACCTTCCTGATCTGCCGGCAGTGCAGCAATGTCCTGGAACTGGCCACGCCAGACGTGAGCAAGGCCGTGGAACAAGCTTCCGCCGCCGTGTGCTTTCGTCCTGAAGAGATGACCCTGGAAGTGGCCGGTCTGTGCCCGGGTTGTCAGGGAGACGCCAGCGATGCCTGATCGCCTGGTGCAATTGAAGCAGCTGACGATCCGGTTCGATGGCCGCCCGGTGGTGGACCGGGTCGACCTTAGCGTCCGGCGGGGTGACATCATTACCGTCATCGGGCCCAACGGTGCCGGCAAAACCACCCTGATCAAAGCCGTTCTGGGCCTGCAGCGCGCCAGTTCCGGCCAGGTTTTCCGGTCATCCCGGCTGGTCATCGGTTATGTGCCCCAACATCTGACCCTGGAAGCCACCCTGCCCCTGAGCGTTCGGCGCTTCATGCTGCTGAGTGGTCAGCCCGCCAGTGAATGTGAGGCAGCACTGGAGCGGACCGGGGTCAGACATCTTGTCGATGCTTCGGTGCATCACCTGTCCGGGGGCGAAAAGCAGCGCTTGCTGCTCGCCCGGGCTCTGGTCCGACGCCCGGATCTGCTGGTTCTGGACGAACCCGCCCAGGGCGTCGATATTAATGGCCAAGCCACTCTATACGAACTGATTCGCCAGCTACGGGATGAACTGAACTGCGGGGTAATCATGATTTCCCACGACCTGCACCTGGTGATGGCGGCCACCGATAAGGTGATTTGTCTGAACCAGCATGTTTGCTGCAGCGGCTACCCGGCCGATATTTCCCATGACCCCGCGTTTATCGAAACCTTCGGGCATCAGGTCGCAGAGTCGCTGGCGGTCTATCATCACCATCATAACCATCGCCACAATCTGCGCGGCGATGTGGTGGCCAGCGCCGAACAGCAGGGAGGCTGTGATCATGACCATCATTGACTCGGTGCTCGGCGACTTTTTCTGGCGAGCCCTGCTGGGCGGGCTGGGCGTCGCGCTGGTGGCCGGACCTCTGGGCTGCTTTGTGGTCTGGCGCCGGATGGCCTATTTCGGCGACACTCTGGCGCACTCTGCGCTGTTGGGTATCGCTCTGAGCTTTTTAATCAGCGTGCCCCTGAACCTTGGCGTCATCATTACCTGTGTCACCATTGCCATCGCCCTGGTGCTGTTGTCCCGAACCCGCGCCCTGGCGACCGATACTCTGCTTGGCATACTGGCCCACAGTGCCCTGGCCATCGGCCTGGTCACCCTGAGCTTCATGCCCGATGTCCGGGTCGACCTGACCGGGCTGCTGTTTGGCGATCTGCTGGCGATAAGTCGCCAGGACCTGCTCTGGATTTACGCCGGCGCCGCCTTTGTGCTGGCGTTGCTGGCCGTGCTCTGGCGAGGTCTGCTGATGAGCACCATTCACGAGGAGCTGGCGCGGGTGGAAGGCTTGCCGGTGGAGCGGCTGAGGCTGGCATTAATGCTGATGTTCTCACTGGTGATTGCCATCGCCATGAAGATTGTCGGGGTATTGCTGATTACCGCGCTGCTGATCATCCCTGCGGCCACAGCGCGAAGACTGGCCAGAAATCCGGAGCACATGATGGTGATGGCTGTGGTTTTTGGTTTTATTGCCGTCACCGGCGGCCTGGCTCTGTCCTGGCACCTGGACACCCCGGCTGGTCCCTCGGTAGTGGTTACGGCTTTTTTGACCTTTCTGGTGGTCTACGGCACCGCCCGCAAAACCAGCCATTGACAGCCCTCGCTTTCGCATCCGGCTAAGCTGGTCTAGAGTTGTCAAGAGTTGTCTGGACAACCGGTCAGCA
>JAWOAO010000255.1:0-6978 GCA_046498485.1 Marinobacter sp.
AATTAAAAAAAATCTGCAACGGATTAAACAGGTTATCATAGTGTTATCTGGGAAAGGTGGTGTTGGAAAAAGCACGGTGTCAACGAATTTAGCGCTCACTCTTGCGCAGCAGGGAAAACAGGTGGGACTACTTGATTGTGATATGCATGGGCCCACGATTCCTACCATGCTCGGGTTACATGACACTCGTATTATGCAGTCAGCGGGTGGATTAAAACCGGTGCAGGCAACCGAGAATCTGAAGGTGCTTTCTATGGGTTTTCTTTTGAAAAATCAGGATGATGCTATTATCTGGCGGGGACCGATGAAGATGGGAGCGATTAGACAGCTCATTGGTGATTTTAGTTGGGGAAATCTTGATTATTTAATCATTGATCATGATGTTGATGAAGTTCCGGTGCTCGATGGCATCGCCGGGCATGGTCAGAACGACGGTTCGGCCGCGGTGGGCATTGATGTACGGCGAGGAATGGCGGAAACCGTGCAGCCAGTCGTTTGATTTCAAACCTTCGTTCCTTTTATTTCTGAGATGCCTGGGGTGATCGTTCAGAGTATGCCAACTAAAACCCGGGTGCTCAAAGTTGGAGTATGCCGAGCTTGGCCCGGGTTGCTGCGCCAAAACACGCCCATTAACCCGTCCGTGGGGGGCTCGGTTCGCGCCGTCCATGGCGCTCAACGGTTTTGGAACAGCAACCCGGGCCAAGCTCTCCGCTGACATTGAGTGTGTTGTTCGGTGTTAGAGACAAAATTCTTTGATTAAGCCTTTCAGGATATCCACGGTTGGCTGCAGCTGGGCCAGCTCCAGATATTCGTCCGGCTGGTGCGCCTGATCGATGGAACCCGGGCCCATGACCAGGGTTTCCAGGCCCAGCTTCTGTAACCAGGGCGCTTCGGTGGCGAAGGCGACGGCGTGGGCGGTGTGGCCGGTGAGTTTTTCACAGGCTTTGACCAGGGCGGCGTCGGCCGGGGTTTCGAACGGGGGCACGCCGTCGAACAGGGGCTCAAAGGTCAGCTTCAGTTGCCGACGCTCGGCCAGGGGCTGCATCCGGTTAAGGATGCTCTGGCGCAGGGTTGCCATGTTCATGCCGGGCAGCGGGCGCAGGTCGAAGTGGAGTTCGCACTGGCCGCAGATCCGGTTGGGGTTGTCGCCGCCGTGAATGCAGCCCAGGTTCAGGGTAGGTACCTGCACCGCGAAGTTGGGGTTGCGGTATTTGCCCTGCCATTCGGCGCGCAGGGCCAGCAGTTCGCCCATGGCCTCGTGCATGCCTTCGAGAGCATTGCGGCCGAGGTCCGGATTGGAGGAGTGGCCGGACTGGCCCTCAAACCGCAACCGCTCCATCATGATGCCCTTGTGCATGCGCACCGGCCTGAGGTTGGTCGGTTCGCCGATCACCGCATAGCGGGCCTTGGGCTTGCCGGCTTCCGCCAGGGCGCGGGCACCGTTCATCGAGCTTTCTTCGTCCGCCGTTGCCAGGATGATCAGGGGCTGCTGCAGGGGCTGGTCGACGAAGGCTTTGGCGGCTTCGATGGCCAGCGGAAAGAAGCCTTTCATGTCGCAGGTGCCCAGGCCGTACCAGCGATCGTTTTTTTCAGTCAGGGTAAAGGGATCACTGTGCCAGCGTTGGTCGTCAAACGGCACAGTGTCGGTGTGACCGGACAGCACCAGGCCGCCGGAGCCACTGCCGAGGGTGGCAATCAGGTTGTATTTGCCGGGCATGCCCGGGACTGCCAGGATATCTACGGAGAAGCCCAGGGGCTCGAGCCACTCAGCCAGGGTGCGGATGACCGCTTCGTTGCTGTGATCCCAATCGGGCGACGCGCTGCTGATGGAGGGCAGCGAAATCAGCCGGGTCAGCATGTCCCGGATGCCCGGTACCGCATTTATCTTGTCAGTGCCTTGCATCATGTCCGCCTCCCGGTGGTTTACCTCAGTCTGGCCGGCCCCGCCGCCAGACACCGAATTGTCTGATCGCCCGGATCCGTATCGGGTAAGACACTTCACCACCGGCCACGGTACGTGATATTTCCAGCTCACGCTCACCGACACGGACCAGGCGACCTTCCACCTGATTGTCGTTGGACAGCGTCACCCGGACCTGCCGCCCGATCCAGGTCTGCGCCGTGTCGAGCTCTTCAGCATACCACTGCTGAACACCGGGTTCTTCCCGGGGCAGCACCGGCTGCATTGCCTCCAGCGGTAATTGTGGCACCGGCACTGCAATGCCGGTCAGGTATATATCGGGCACACCGGCGCCGTTGTAGGAGAGCGACCAGGCCGATGCGGGCTCTGAATCTGCGCGAACGGGAATGCCCAGGGTTGCAGAACCAGGCTGAATGGCCATGATCAGCTCGCCACCTTCCATCAGCCATTGGCGATACAGCGCCAGCAACTGGTCGCTGCCCTGATAGCCACGGGCCTGCAGGCCGGTTTCCAGTGCCGAGACGGCATTGCCTGCCCATTGGCTCACGGCCAGTCCCGTTTCCCTCGCGCAATACGCGGACAGGCGACGCATCAGACCGGCATCGCGGAAGGTAATACTGACCGGCTCGGCACTGCTCGATAAGGTCGCCGCCAGCCCGGAGAGATGGATACGCGCACCGGGCCAGTCAAGTTCCAGACTGCCGGTAGCGGCGGTGTTCAGCTCTGCCCGCACACCCCTCACTCGTTGCTCCAGTACCAGTTCACCCCGGATTGCCGAGATGCCTATGCGCATGAGGTCACCACTGCCGAGTTGCTGGCGTGGGTCTGGCGCGCAGGCCAGGGCCACCAGCGGCGGCAGCCGGGATTCGGCCTCGACACCCGCAGTCACCCAGTTACGGAACATGGTCGGATCCAGCGCCATGCTGGCCTGCTCGACCATCAGCTGCCAGTTAGCAGGCAGCGGTGCCGGGGTGGCCAGTGTCGTCAGCAGAGCCAGCGGCGATCCGGCATCAAATTCCAGCAGCCCCAGCTCCAGCGATTGAGTCAGCCGGAAGTTTTGCCAGCTGGACTGCTTCAGAATCACCCGGCCATCCAGTGCCGAGCCGATTCTGCCACGTTCAAGTACACCGTAGTCGGAGAGTGCGGTGCGCGCCTCTGCCATGCGTTGATCGGTCAACCACCAGACACCCGCCTTGAAGCCGGCGAAGGCCACTACTCCTGCAATGATCAGAAATGACAACAGGCGCTTCATCCGGTTGCTCCGGCTCGGGTTAATCAGTTACGGGAAATCAGGGTGCCGACACCCTCGTCGGTAAAGATTTCCAGCAAACAGGCATGGGCAACGCGGCCATCAATGATGTGTGACGTGCGCACCCCATTCTCCACCGCACTCAGGGCACAACGGATCTTGGGCAACATGCCACCGTGGATGGTGCCGTCTTCAATCAGGTCGTTAACCTGCTGCGCGGTAAGCCCGGTCATAACCTGGCCGTCTTTACTCTTGAGGCCAGCCACATTGGTCAGCAGGATCAGCTTTTCAGCCTTCATGGCTTCCGCCACCTTGCCCGCCACCAGATCGGCATTGATGTTGTACGAAGTGCCGTCCGGCCCGACGCCAATCGGTGCGATTACCGGGATCACATTGCTGCGGGTGAGCATGTCGATCACATCGACATTGACGCTGGCCACTTCGCCGACGTGGCCGATGTCGATGATTTCCGGGCGCTCGAGTTCCGGGGAGCGGTCTATCACCTCCAGCTTGCGGGCACGGATCAGATTGGCGTCCTTGCCGGTCAGGCCGATCGCAGTGCCGCCCTGAGCGTTAATCAGCGACACGATTTGCTTGTTAACCTGGCCGCCCAGCACCATTTCGACCACGTCCATGGTGGCGGAGTCGGTCACCCGCATGCCATTGACGAAGCGGGACTGGATGTTGAGCCGCTCCAGCAGCTCACCAATCTGGGGGCCGCCGCCATGCACCACGATGGGGTTGATGCCGACCAGTTTCATCAGCACCACATCGCGGGCGAAGCTGCTTTTCAGGTCTTCATTTTCCATGGCATTACCGCCGTACTTGATGACGACGGTCTTGCCGGTAAACCGTTGGATATAGGGCAGGCCCCGGCTCAGTACCGAGGCCACCTGCATTGCTGTTTCACGATCCAGCGCCATGATGATGTGTAATTCCTTGCTGTCAGTAAATGGGGCTTGTCAGAAGTCCGCCACGAGATCCGGTGCGGCTTTGGTCAATTGCGCCCGGAACACGGCTTTGATCCGCTCCAGCGCGTCGTCGGTTTCGGCTTCAAAGCGAAGCACCAGAGCCGGTGTGGTGTTGGAAGCCCGGCACAGGCCCCAGCCATCGGCGTAATCCACCCGGATACCGTCGATGGTGCTGATATTGCCATCGCCAAACTCGCCCAGCTGGCCCAGGCGTTCCATGATCGCGAACTTCTCGCGCTCAGTCACCTCGACGTTCAGCTCAGGGGTGCTGATATCCTCGGGGAAGTCAGCAAACACGTCCTCACTGTGACGATCTTCAATGCCCAGGATCTCCAGCAGGCGGGCCGCCGAATAGAGGCCGTCATCAAATCCGTACCAGCGCTCACCGAAGAAGACATGACCGCTCATTTCGCCCGCCAGCAGCGCTCCGCTTTCCTTCATTTTCGCTTTCATCAGCGAATGCCCCGACTTCCACATGATCGGGCGGCCGCCGGCCTCGGAAATTACTCCGGCCAGGCGCCGACTGCACTTGACGTCGTACAGCACATCCGCGCCCGGGTTGCGGGACACCACGTCACGGGCAAACAGCATCAGCAACCGGTCTGGCCAGATGATCTTACCGGTATTGGTGACCACACCCAGCCGGTCACCGTCGCCATCAAAGGCCAGACCGATGTCGGCGCCGGTTTCCTGAACCTTGGCGATCAGGTCCTGCAGGTTGGCAGGCTTGCCCGGGTCCGGATGATGATTCGGGAAGTCGCCATCTACCTCACAGTAAAGCGGTGTCACTTCGCAGCCCAGTTCCTCGATCAGCATAGGACCAAGCTCGCCGGCGATGCCGTTACCGGCATCCACCACCACTTTCAGAGGGGCCGCCACGGCAACATCACCGACAATCCGGTCCAGGTAAGCCCGGCGCACATCTTCGCTGGACTGCGCGCCCTGACCAGAGCTGAAGTCACCCGTCTGGATGCGCTGATACAGCTTTTGAATCGCCTCGCCAGACAGGGTTTCGCCACCCAGCATGATTTTCAGGCCATTGTAGTTGGCCGGATTATGGCTGCCGGTGACCATGACGCCGGAGCCGGTCTGCAACTGGTGGGTGGCAAAGTACAGCACCGGGGTGGGTATCGCGCCCACATGAATGACATGACAGCCGGTCGCCAGCACGCCTCGGGCCAGCGCATCGGCCAACTCCGGACTGGAGTGGCGGCCATCATAGCCGATGCACAGCGAGGTTACGCCACGGTCGGCCGCTTCCGAGCCAATGGCACGACCAATAACCTCAACCACCTCAGCAGACAGACTGTCCCCGACAATGCCCCGAATGTCATAAGCCCGGAAAATTTCAGGCACAACGGAAACCGTGGGCAACGGCGTTTCTTCAACTTCGGGTATGTCCTGGTCAAACAGCGAGTCGTCGCTACCGCCAAAACCCAGCACATCCTCATCACCGTCCAGCATGTCGATGTCTGGCATGTCCTTGTCCTGGAACAGTGGCTGTTCTGCGGTCGCCGAAGATTGCTTGCCGCCGGTCGAAACCGGTTTGGTTCTGGCCGTCTCAGCGGCTTTGACCAGCCGCTTTTCGACCATCTGGGACAGTCGATACAGCACCTCACCGGTGGACGCCACTATGTCCCACCGGAACGTCGGCAGTTTTACCCGCTCTCCACCAAACACTTTATGGGACCACTGAATCAGCGCAGTAACATCCTGACGGATTGCACGCTGGGCGCCACTAAGCAGCATCCAGACCACAATCGCGGCCACCACTGCCGGCACCCCGACAAGCAAGGCCATGACCACGGTATTGACCGGAGAAGCCGGAACCGAGGCCGCTTGATAAACCACCGTCCAGTCCGGATTCAGCAAGGTTCTGACCTCGGCAGGACCAGAGCCACTACCAGAACTGACCACCGTGCGGGAGGCCCCGGCAACCGCCTGCACCAGCGACAGCTGGCCACCCAGTTGCGGGTTGATAATCGACAGCTGCGGCTGCAAACGTGCGGCCTCGTAAACCACCAGAATACTGCCCACCACGGCATTGCTGACCGGGTGCCGCACCGGCGCGGCAAGCTGGAGGTACCACTGGTTATTTCTGGGAAAGGCATCCGGCAGCAGCGACTGGCCATTCTCCGCCCGTTGCGCCAGCTCCAGACCGGCAAAACCCAACAGGCCCTCATTGTTGCCGGTACGGGGGATGTCCCGATAGCGGAACACAAAAACCGACTCAGCGCCCGGCAAGGCAGACCGCAACTGGGCCGCCAGTGTTTCAAAGTTGCCCTGCTCCAGGATCTGGCTGGCAACGTGGCGCTGGTTCGCCAGCGCTCGCACCTGTTCCTGCTGAGTGCTGAAGTATTGGTTCAATCGTTGCTGGGCACTGTCCGCCTCAACCACCCGTGCGTGCTGATAGCTGCGTTCTGCAGATGGCTCAATGACGAGAAAGTGCAGCAACAGCACCGCCACCACACCAGCCAGAATGACCACCAGAGCCTGATTCAGGGCCACCGAGTCGAGGTGTTTGAGACCGGCACCCGAAGATTCTGTGGCCGGCTGGTCTTTTTTACCGGGTTTGTTTTCAGATTTTTTTTCGGACTGCTCGCTTACCGCCGGTTCCTGGGCTGTCTTTTTACCGAATTTCATAACGTTTCCCGCAGTTATTTTTATATCGCGGACAATCGGTTATCCGCAAAGTATAGACGCCGGCACCGGATTTATCGGCTCCCGGTCGAGCCAAAGCCGCCGTCGCCCCGGGCACTGGCATCGAACTCCGAAACCACCTCAAACTCAGCCTGCACCACCGGCACCAGCACCAGCTGGGCAATGCGCTCGCCGAC
>JAWOAO010000292.1:0-3177 GCA_046498485.1 Marinobacter sp.
GTATACGTCCTCGATGTCTTCTGAGAGCGACTCGATACTCCGGGCGGCCGTCCGATAGGCGCGTGGAGCTCCAGGCGGAGGCTGAGCACATCGCCATCGAAAGACCGGATAAGGTAGCGATAGCCTACCTCCGTCCGCTGAGCGACAACCTGACCGTACCCCAGCCGCTCCGCCGTTACCTTGGTCAACTCAAACTGGTCCGGATCACCAGAGTGAAGTTCAAACATGGACGGCATCCAATGATACTGGCGCGCAGGTGTCGGTGTTGCGGCCAGCCATTGCATCAGGGGTTCGGCAAAACGCTCATGCCAGAACTGCTGGCGGACCGAGTTGATTCCGGTAAACAGCAAGGTGCAAATCAGAATAACCAGGGCAGCAGCACCGGCGAGGCGGGCATAGATCGTCAGGAAAAACTTCAGGGACATGGGGCCTACCCAGGTAACACGACCCACCCCTGATCGGAGCGGGTTGTGGAAGATCGGTCAGGCTTCTTTAACGAACAAATAGCCTTTGCTTCGAACCGTCTTGATTCGACGGGGATGAATCGGGTCATCACCGATTTTGGGCCTGATCCGGGAAACCCGGACATCAATGGAGCGGTCCTGGCCGTCGTATTCAATGCCGCGCAAGGCCGTGAAGATTTCTTCCCGGCTGAGCACACGACCCGCGTTGCTGGCCAACAGCCAGAGCAGGTCGAATTCCGCACTGGTCAAGTCGATGCTGTCTTCGCCGAGCCACGCCTCACGCATGGAGCGATCAACGACCAGATCATTGAACTTCAGGCGAACCGGCTCTTCGCCCGACGCTCCCGACTTACCGGCGGGCGCGGCCTCTAACCGTCTCAGCATGGCCCGTATACGGGCCAGCAGAACCCGGGGCTGCACGGGTTTGCCGATGTAGTCATCGGCACCCATTTCGAGACCAAGCACCTGATCCAGATCTTCGGTGCGAGCGGTCAGCATGATGATAGGGCCGGAATAAACCGGCCGCACCCGGCGGCAGATCGACAGCCCGTCTTCACCAGGCAGCATGAGATCCAGAACAACGAGATCTGGCTGCTCATTACGAATGCGCTCAACGGCAGCGCCACCATGGGCTTCCAGGGAGACCGTCAGGCCGTTGTTTTCGAGGTACTCACGGGTAAGATCCGCCAGCCGCTCATCGTCTTCAACGATCAGGATTCGCCAACTTTCGTTTGTCTGTTCCACGCCATCCATCTCTGTTTTTTATACTGCGGTTTTTGGGACTCTCTGCCCGACAATACAGGCAACGTTCCGTTACAGCAATTATACATGCTATTCAGAAAACTACAGGGATCCGTCACAGGGTTACAACTTGTGACACAGATCCGGTTTTGACATCACCATTCTGGTTGTCACAGAGACGTCACTGGCAAGTCACTGCACTGTCATACCGGCTTCATAGCCTTGAGTTGAACATGACTCAACGAGGCCAGGCCATGACAGTACAAGCCGCAAGAGTGCAGCCACGCCGGGGACGCCGGCTGAAAACCGCGCTCACCCGCAGCCCCGAGTTGATTGAAGCGGCACAACGGCTGCGCTACCGGGTGTTTTCGGAAGAATACGACAGCGATTTGGGTGCCGCCACCCCCGGCATTGATGCCGATGCCTTCGATCAGGTCTGCGAACACCTGATCGTGACCGATACCGACACCGGGGAACTGGTGGCCACCACCCGCATACTGCATCAGAACGAGACGGCCGCGGTCGGTGGCTTTTATTCCTCCGGTGAGTTTGACCTGAGCACCCTGCACTCGCTCCCGGGCAGCGTAGCAGAGCTGGGCAGAACCTGCGTTCACCCGGACTACCGCAATGGCGGCACCATCGCACTGCTCTGGGCGGCGGTCGCCGAATTCCTTAACCATCGTAAAGTCGATTACCTCATCGGCTGCGCCAGCATCAGCATGGCCGATGGCGGCATGAAGGCCTGGCGGATCGCCCGGCACCTGCAGAACGAATACCTGGCGGAGCCGGAATTTCGGGTTACGCCATTGCGGGCGCTGCCACACCTGACCCACTCGGAGCACGAACACAGCGATGACGTGCCGGCCCTGATCCGTGCTTACATGAGATTAGGCGCCAGAGTGTGCGGTGAGCCCTGCTGGGATCCGGAGTTCCGTTGTGCAGATATGCTGGTAGTGCTGGAAGTGAGCAACCTGACCGCCCGATACGGTCGTCATTTTATGGGTCGCAGCGTCTGAGGCGCGGAGATATCGCATGGAATGGGTAAGGCTGTCCGTTCGACTGACCGGGTTTGCGTTGTTTCTGGCCGGTGCCTGTGCGCTGGCCATTGTGCTCAGGCTGGCAGATTTTGTCCGCCCCGGGCACATCGACCGGACGCCCTGGGCGGCGCGCTGCTTCAAGCGGGCCTGTCAGTGCCTGGGTTTCCGGATTCAGCTGCATGGCCTGCCGGCCGAACGCAACGCACTTTACGTGGCCAATCACATCAGCTGGTCGGACATCCCGATTCTGGGCGCGATCGTACCCATGCGCTTTCTTTCCAAAGCCGAAGTGGGCGCCTGGCCTGTCATTGGCTGGCTGGCCCGTCAGGCTGGCACCCTCTTTATTCAACGGGGCAGTGGCCAAGCCAGGCGGGTAAAAGCACAAATCAGTGATTGCCTGAACGCCGGTGAAGCGGTGCTGGTGTTCCCGGAAGGCACCACCAGTATCGGCGTGGCCGCACTGCCGATGCATGGCCTGTTACTGGCCTCTGCCAGGGAAACCGGTCGACCGATTCAGCCGATCACCATCGGCTATCGCAGAAATCAGCAGCCCGATGCACTGGCGCCGTTTGTGGGTGACGACAGCTTTCATCACCACCTGATCCGGCTCCTCAAGCAGCCACCGACTCGGGTCGAGGTTATTCTCCACCCGGTCGTGGACGCCAGCAAGGCCGGGTCTGCCCAGCAACTGACTGCTCATATTCACCAGCTCATCAGCGCCGGACTGCAGCACATTCATGCCGGCGAATTCGAGATGGCGACTGCCGCAGCCATCAGTACAGCGGCCGACACGCTGCTTCATGCCGCCGCTAATCTGCTCGGGCAGACTATCCTCCCAGCCCTCGAGCCCCACCGTTTGCAGAGCATCGGCTGCGGTACTGTATCGTTTCTGCTCTTCCACGCCTTGGATACGAAGTCCGTACGCGACGTTCTCG
>JAWOAO010000375.1:0-2975 GCA_046498485.1 Marinobacter sp.
GGACGGGCATCGGCCTTTCCGCACTGACGTTGCTGTGGGCGGCGTTTGCGCTGGCTGGCATCTCGCTGGGTACTGTTTATCAGAAACGCTACGGTACTTCGGTGGACCTGGTGTCTGGCACCATGATCCAGTACAGCGCCGCCGCCATGTTATTCGCCATTGGCGCGTTTGCTTTTGAAACCCGGGAAGTACAATGGACCCTGCAGTTCAAATTCGCCCTGGGCTGGCTGGTGTTCGGTTTATCCGTCAGTGCCATTCTGATTCTGATGTGGCTGATTCGTCGGGGTGCGGCTTCTCAGGTGGCCAGCCTGTTCTATCTGGTGCCCCCGGTTACCGCGCTGGAGGCCTTCATCCTGTTTGATGAACGCTTGGGGCCGATGGCCATGGTGGGTGGCCTTGTGGCGGTGGCTGGCGTGGCCCTGGTGGTCGTTACCGGGCCACGCAAAACCGCTGGCTAAGGTGAAAGCGGCGCTGACCTGTGGCGTGCTGGTTCAGTTTGTGTGCTCTGTGGGGTTCACAGAACGTGACAAGGTGGGCTCGCAGCCAATCACCCGCCTGGCCTTCCTGTGGGCATGCAGATACCAGCGTTGTCCGCCTTTGGTGAAGGTGTCGGGTCTGACCTGAAAGTCTTTGGTTTCCACGGTCGCCGGGATGGGCGTGCCGTCGGCGTGTCGGTATACGCAGCTTGTTCCGATGACCAGAGCCTGCCTGATGGGCAATTCAATAAAGTCGTCCTCGCGCACCTGCGGAGGTTCGCCATTGATGTCGATGACTTTCAGGCAGGGTCCGAAATGGGTGCGGTTGGCATCGTCAACCGGTTCTTCCAGGCAGTGATGTGCTTTCAGAAACACGACGTCACCGGCCAGACCCTCCTGCCTGTCCGGCAGATTCTGACAGGCGGTCAGGGCAAATGATAAAAGCAGGGTAGCGATTGCTCTCATCTTTATTGTCTCCGTGGTGTTGGCGCCAAGGTGCCGTGAGCGTCAGATCCGGGGGCATCGATGAGCCGCTGGCCCTGGCCGTCCTGGTGATCTTCCCTTCTTGCCCTCCCAGTATATCCTGATGGTGCCGGTTTGGCTTCCTGAGGGGCCGGGCACACCCTTTGCTGTTATTTTTGTTTTTCAGTTCTCCTGATTCTGGCAGAGGAGTAACCTGTGGTTAAAAACTGACCAGAAATGATGGTTGTCGCTATTGTAAAAGCGTTGGTGCGTTGTAACGACGACCAGGCAATGGAGGAACTGGATATGAACGCTCAGGTTTCGGAGTTCAGTGCCTTACGAGAAAAGATGGTACGACAGCAGGTCGCCGGGCGCGGAATCGATGATCAGCGGGTACTTGAGGCCATGCGGCGAGTACCCAGAGAGGACTTTGTTCCAGAACACCTGGTGAACCAGGCCTATGAAGACTATCCCTTGCCAATCGGGGGTGGGCAGACGATTTCTCAGCCCTACATTGTGGCGTTGATGGCGCAGCTGCTGGCGCTTAAAGGACGTGAGCGTGTGCTGGATATCGGAACCGGCTCCGGCTATGGGGCTGCGGTTCTGGCGGCTATCGCCCTTGAAGTGTTCAGCATTGAGCGGGTACCGGAACTGGCAGAATTGGCGCGAGGCAATCTGGAGCGCGCCGGGTTCAGTCAGGTACGCACCCGGTGTGGTGACGGAACTCTTGGCTGGCCAGAGGCGGCGCCATTTGATGGCATCTGCGTGGCAGCGGGTGCACCGGCGATACCCGAGACACTCAAACAGCAGCTGGCCATCGGCGGTCGCCTGGTGATTCCCGTAGGTTCTGAACACGGGGTGCAGCGGTTGGTGCGCATTATCCGACGATCAGATGCCGATTTTGAACGTCAAGATTTTGGTGATGTGCGCTTTGTTCCCCTGCTTGGTGAACAGGCTTGGTGAACAGGAGTGGTCGTGAGGCGGTGGTGGCCGCTCAGGAGCCCAGCATGCCGGCAGAGGCGGTGTAGATGAATGCGCCAGAGCCGATGAGGATGACGGCCCAGGCCGGAATAAGCAGATAAGATCGAGTTATTGTTTTCATCATGAGCTCCTGTGGTATTAAAGATTATTACGCTGTACTTCTTGATCTGGACCAGACTTGAGGGATATCACCCAAGGTTTTGAGGGCTGGGTTCCAGCTTCGAGCTAAATGGCCAACGCCGGGGAGTGTTATTGCTATTGAGAGGGCGACAAAGTTGGCTAGTATGAAATCAATAAAAAAAATAATTTCAGACAGTCTGAAGATAACAACAACAAGGAATCACCATGGCCGTAGACCCCAATAAACAGACGTCGTTGCACTGCCTGTACTACTGGGCCGGGCAGACCCCGGAAAGAGTCTATCTCACGCAGCCATACCCGGATGGTCGCGTTGAGGACATTACCTGGGCCCAGGCCGCGGATCAGGTCTCACGAGTGGCCGCCTACCTGAACAGCCTTGGGTTGCCGGAGCGCAGTAATCTCGGGTTATTGGGCAAGAACAGTGCCCACTGGATTCTGGCGGACCTGGCGATTTGGGCTGCCGGCCACGTCAGCGTACCGATTTACCCGACTCTGAATGGCGAAACCGCCGCTTATGTGCTCGAACACAGCGAAGCAAAACTGTTGTTTCTCGGCAAACTCGATGGCACCGCCGACGGTTGGAACGACATCAAGAATCACATTCCAGCGGATCTGCCGATGGTGTCACTGCCGTTGTCGCCGCGGGACGATCTACCAAAGTGGCAGGACATTATCAACGAACAGTCGCCCGCGGACCCCAAGTTGCCGGACCCGGATGCGTTGGCCACCATTGTTTACACCTCGGGCAGCACCGGTCGGCCAAAAGGCGTGATGCACAGCTTTCGCACCATGATTTCGGTGGCTGACGGACTGCAGCAGATTTTTCCGGTCAATCAGCACGAGCGCATGCTCTCCTATCTACCGCTTGCCCACGTGGCTGAGCCAAGGCCGATCGCTTCAGATGCGTTGGTACGT
>JAWOAO010000376.1:0-2600 GCA_046498485.1 Marinobacter sp.
ACCCCCGCCATCACCTGATACGACACCGCCCAGGACCACTACTCAGCCAGATACAAGGCCCCGGCACCGGCCACCAGCAACGCCAGTCGGTAACCGAAGATATAGGTGGCCGCCAGTGCCGCCTGCAGGCGTTCCCCGGCAATTTCGATCCGGTAGGCATCAATCGCCACATCCTGGGTAGCGGAAGAAAACGCCACCAGCAAGCCGAACAACGCCAACGTTTGCGGGGCCACCATCGGGTCGACCGTCGCCATCAGATACAAGCCGGTAGCAATGCCGGCCTGAGCCAGCAGAATCCAGCTCCGACGTTTGCCGAGCAGGCGATCCAGCACCGGCAGTTTCAACCGGTCCACCACCGGCGCCCAGAACACCTTGATGGAATAGGTGATGCCCAGCCAGCTGAAAAATCCGATGGTGGCGGTTTCCACACCCACATCCGCCAGCCGCGCGTTCAGGGTGGAGAACACCAGCAAAAACGGCAACCCCGCTGAAAACCCGAGGAACAGCATGGCAATCACTTGCCAGCGGGTATAGACGTGGAAAGCGTCCTTTAGCAGGGCGAACCGGGTACCAGTGATGATAAATCGAACTCCTTGGTTTGGGACCGGATGGCTGACCCCTGAATCGCACAATCAATCGCGGAAGTTATCAAACTGCAGCGGCAGTTCCAGCTCGGCATCACGCAACATGGCAATGGCTTCCTGCAGGTCGTCCCGCTTCTTGCCGTTGACCCGCACCTTATCACCCTGAATGCTGGCCTGGACCTTCATTTTCTGATCTTTAATCATCTTGACGATCTTCTTCGCCATATCGGTTTCAATACCCTGCTTCAGCGCAAAGTGCTGCTTCACCAACTTGCCGGCCTTGCTCTCGCCGTCTTCGGCCAGGGCGCGGGCATCAATGTTGCGCTTGGCAAAGGCCATCCGCAGCAGATCAATCAACTGCTCCAGCTGAAAGTCCTGCTCGGCACTCACGGTGATGCGCTTGTCTTCCAGCTCGATGTCGGCCTGCACATTCTTGAAATCCCACCGGTTGCCCAGATCACGCTTGGCCTGATCCACCGCATTGGTGACTTCGTGCATTTCAATTTCTGAAACAATGTCAAAAGAAGGCATGGTCGTTATTCTCCACAGGCCACAGAGGGGTATACTGTGGCAACATTTTTGATACCGGATGTTCCGAAGCGCCAAAGCATAGCAAGAGCGGCGGCGAACCGCATCTGACAATAGACTGGTAACAAGTAGACCAACAATGCCCAATCTGGACCTGCCCATCCTCGTAGTAGACGACGCCAAATTCAGCAGTATGGTGGTTGGCCGCACGCTGCGAAATGCCGGCTACCGCGACGTACGAATTGCCAACAACGCCTCAGACGCCCTGAAACTGATGGAACAGCGCCAGGTCAGCGTACTGATTGCCGATTGGCTGATGCCCGAAATGGACGGCCTGCAACTGACCGACTGCGTGCGCCAGCAGGATGAACAGGATAATCACTACACCTATGTGATCCTGCTGACCGCCCGAGAAAGCGTCGAAGCCCTGTCGGAAGCCTTTGATCGCGGCGTGGATGACTTCATCTACAAATCCGACATGACCAAGCAACTGATCTCCCGCGTGTTTGCCGCAGACCGCATGGTCGACCGGCAAAACACCCTGCTGCGCGCCAATACCTTGCTGGTGGAGAACAACCGGGAGCTGGAAGCCACCAACATCATCGACCTGGAAACCGGCCTGTGTAACGCCAAATACGCCCGCGAGCGCCTGCAGAAAACCCTGCGCCACGCCGAATCCCGGTCCGGCTCAACGGCCTACGTAATGTGCGGCATTCGCAACTGGCAGGATTTGAAGCGCAAACACCCAGCCAGCGTGATGAGCGAACTGGCCGTCGGCATCGCCCGCCGCCTGAACACCCTGATCCGCCCCATCGACGCCCTGTGCCGCGTCGGTGACAATCAGTTTGCGATCGTGTCTTACTTTGCCACCAGCGATCACTGCACCACCACCGCGTTCCGGCGCATCTTCGACGGCATCAACCACAAAGCCCTGAAAACCACCGCCGGCTACATCTCCGTAGAAGCCGGCATGGTGCTGTGCCGCGCCGACGCCCAGGACGGCACACCGTCGGTGCAGGATATCGAACGCGCCGTCGTACAAGGCCTGATCGACGCCTACGAAACCCGTCGCTTTACCGAAACCCGACCCGAGATACGGGAAGGTGCATAGCGATCACAAATCGTAACAACGAGACACAGATCACAAACAGACAGCAAGGCTGCCAGATCGTATTCTGAGAGTGTGGAATCAAGCAGTATCCGCCCATGGCGGAGGAGCCGAGCAGTAACTCCGCCGCATTATGGGGCTGCCCCACAGGATTAACGATTGATTCAGGCCTCTCGTCTATTCCGAAAATTCAAAGCCAGCTCCCATGAGCTGGCTTTTTTTTGTTGGTTTGTTCTCCAGGGTCAGACCCCATTCGGGGTCAGACCCTTCCGAAAGTCCCCAGGCGTCCGCCCCACCCCCGCCTTGAACTTCCGGTGAAAAGACGTCGTCTCGCTGTACCCCAACCGCAGCGCAATATCCGGAATGCTCATCCCGGTATT
>JAWOAO010000407.1:0-6758 GCA_046498485.1 Marinobacter sp.
GCGCCGGAAGTGTTTCTGGTGGAAGCTCGATGGAAGCACCCGGTTCCAGATTATCAAGCCGCTGCTGCAGGTCCGCGTTGGCGGCAAGCGATAAAAGAGCGACCGACAGGGCCACCCCATAACGCAATTTTTGGTACATCAATGTTTCTCTACAAGTTGACTGCGTGAGAGGACTGCACCTTGCTATGGCAAAGCGATGGGATAGGACTTTCCGAAACCTTGCGGAGCCAGGGATGGCGGAGCAGAGCGTACACGGACGTATTCACAGCGTGTTTCGGAAAGTCCTATCCCATCGGTTTGTTGCAAACAAACCAGAAAGCAGGGGCCCCGAAAACGGGACCCCGACCAGAAAAGCCTATCAGGCCTTCTCGACCAACATACGCCCGGTCATTTCCATGTGCAGTGCATGGCAGAACCAGTTGCAGTAATACCAGTGAACCCCGGGCTTATCCGCCTTGAAGGTTACTGAAGCCGTCTGCTGAGGACTGATTTCCATACCCACACCATGGTTCACCATACAGAAACCGTGCGTCACGTCTTCGATGGTATCCAGGTTGGTCACGTAAACCGACACCTCATCACCCTGCTTGACCGTGAACTCGGTGATACCGAAAATCGGCGCAACCGACGTCATGTAAACACGAACCTTATTGCCGTCACGAATGACCTTGTTATCGGCTTCCAGAGTAATGCCATCCTTCTTCGCCTGCGCTACCGCAGAAGCAAAGGAGGCATCATCACGATCGTAGATCTTCTTGGTCTTGATCTGATCACGGCGCACCAGAATACAGTCGTGCGGCTCAGCAAAGGCAGGGCCATCGTGCACCAGCTTCATTTCCTCACCGGAAATATCGATCAACTGGTCGTTCTCCGGGTGCAGCGGGCCAACCGGCAGGAAGCGGTCCTTGGAGAACTTGGACAGCACCACCAGCCACTTGCCGTCGGCATCCCGGGTCTCGGTCAGAGTCGCGTGGTTGTGGCCCGGCTGGTAATGCACATCCAGCTTCTGGCGGATGTAGTTAACCTCTTCGCCGTTGTAGTGCTTGATGGCATCGGCAATGTTCCACTTAACCACCTGGCTGTCGATAAACAGCGTGGTATAGGCATTGCCACGGCCGTCATAGGTGGTGTGCAGTGGCCCAAGGCCCAGCTCAGGCTCGGCGATAATGGTGTCACGCAGCTCGATCTTGTTGTCGAACAAGTCATCCAGCCTGGCGATCTCGATCACGGAACAGGTCGGAGACAGTTTACCGTTGGCAATGAAGTACTTGCCATCCGGCGAGGTGTTCAGACCGTGCGGGTTCTTCGGTACCGGAATGTAGCGGGTCACTTCGGACTCGCCACGGCCGTCCACTACCGGCACCTTGGAATCGCCCAGGGTTTTGAAATTGCCGGCTTTAATAGCTGCTTCAATACGCTCAACATTGAAAACCACAACCCAGTCGCGGTCGTTACGCATGGTGCCCGCGAGGTCCAGGGCCTTTTCGGAGTTGTAGCAGGTAGAGGCAACATACTTACCGGTGTAGTCGGCATCGGTGTTATCCAGGTTGCCGTTAACGATGACCTGCCAGGCTACTTCCATGGTGTCCGCATCAATGGCGTTAAACATGGTGTAGCTGTTTTCCAGGCTAAAATCAGTGCCGTCGTTCGGATGCGGAATCACGAACTCGGCATTACAGAATACATACTTGGTGCGAGGCACCTTTTGCAGACGCAGACCGTGAATCGCCTGGACGTTCGGGATATGCGTGATCTTGTCCGTCTTCATGATGTCCAGACGAATACGGGCTACCCGGGTGTTGGCCTTGTCGTTGATGAACAGATATTTGCCATCGTAACGACCGTCTTCCATCGAAATGTGGGGGTGGTGACAATCGCCGTTCAGATACTGCTGATCACCGCCGAGGACTTCCTTACTTTCGTTGGTGATTCCCCAACCGGTGGCGGAGTCCACATTAAACACCGGAATACGCATCAGCTCCCGCATGGACGGTATGCCCAGCACGCGAACTTCGCCCTGGTGCCCGCCACTCCAGAAACCGTAGTATTCATCCAGTTCGCCTGGGTGCACAGTAAAGTTATTACGGGCGTCTTCGGCGGCGGCCGCGAAAGATTCCCGGGACATTACCGCAGTGCCCAGACCGGTGGCACCGGCAACGCCTGCCAGCGCGGCTGCGCCCATGAAGCGACGACGGCTCAGGCCGCTCTCCGGAATCTCATGCGCGTCTTTGGTAAGCTCATCTCTTTTTTTCATAGCGTACAACTCCGTTACTGATTATGGCGGTTTTGCTTTTGATAGTTTCTTTTTTGGGACTACTCAGTTCACCTGAACCACCGGTATTTCGTCCGGGTGGCCCGGTGCATTGTGACCACGGCGTTTACCACGGCGCTTGACGATCAGCGGCGGGCACTTGTGGTCATCGAAATAAGTCATCTGGCAATCCAGGCAGTAGTGACATTCCATGTAGTTGATGTGGCCATCAGGATGAATGGCCTGGACTTCACACTCGTGATCACACAGCCGGCACGGATTGCCGCACTCCTTGCGGCGCTTGAGCCAGTCGAACACCCTGAGTTTGGTCGGCAAGGCCAGAGCGGCACCCAGCGGGCACAGGTAGCGGCAGTAAACTTTGCGGGTAAACAGGTTCACCACCAACAGCAGTACGGCGTAGGTCACAAATGGCCAGCTGCGGTCAAAGTGCAGCGTGATGGCGGTCTTGAACGGTTCCACTTCGGCCATCTGCTCAGCGGTCGCCAGGGAGCCCAGAGACACACCGAACAGCACCAGCAGAATGATGTACTTGATGGCCCACAGTCGCTCATGCCAGGCAAAAGGCACGGTGTACTGGGGCACCTTGAGTTTGCGGGCAATCTCGTTGATCAGCTCCTGCAGGGCACCAAACGGGCACAGCCAGCCACAATAAACCGCGCGGCCCCACAGCAGCACAATGCCAGCCACCACCGACCAGAGCACAAACACCATCGGGTCAATCAGGAAGGTTTCCCAGGCAAAGCCACTGATCAGGCTGTTGACAAAGGTCAGCACGTTAACAATGGAGAGCTGCCCGAGGGCGTACCAGCCGATAAAGAACAGGGTGTAAACCAGGAAGCCATGACGAATCCAGCGCAACATACGGGGCTTCTTCACCAGCCAGTCCTGGAAGAACAGGATGAACAACAGAACACCGATGCCCAGTCCCAACACTATGATCTGGAACTGCTTCTTGAACCAGACCTGCACCCACATAGGCTGCTCTTCCAGCCACTCTTCCTCGGTCAGCACCATTTCAGCACGGGTGTAGTATTGCTCCGGCAGCTGATACTCCAGCGGAACCACCGCGAACTCACTGTCCAGCGGCCCGGTCTGGCGCTTGATGCTCAGCTCCAGTGACCAGGGCGTGCCCGGGTCAAAATTGTACTGCTGGCGCACAATGAACATGGCCATTTCAGGCAGGCGCGGCATATCGTCCAGATACACATCGCTCAGGCGATAGTAATCAAGGTCACGGAAGTTGAAGGTGTCCCCGAACTGGCGGATCTGAATCCGATCGAAAATCCCACCGCGAACATAACCGGAACCCTTGAAGGAATATTCACCACGGGCCATCACGGCAATGGCATGCTCACCTTTCTTTAATTCCGAGGTCAGCCATTCATACTGTTGGCTACCCAGCAGGTTTCGGCCAATGGTGGGGGCATTAAGGTAGGTGACGTAGAGATCGATCAGGGCATCGTCGCGCTCATCCGGAGCTGCTTCATCAACACCTTCCGCCTCGGTTCCCTTGAAGGCATCATCTACCTGACCGCGGGTCAGCAACATCCGGCGGATGGAGCCATCCCCGGTCAGTTCATCCCAGGTTTTTTCTTGGTAGGTGCTCTTGTCGACTTCCGCGATCGGCGGGCGCCTGCCGCCTGCGGTGACTTTAACCAGGCCCAACTCACCGCCCACACGGTGCGCCGTGCGCATGGTCACTTCGTTAATAACCATCATGGTAACGGTTGCACCCGACAAACCATCCACGGCGACGCGGCGTTCTGTTGACTTACCGCCCACCGTTACCCGCTGGTCTGCTTTCAGGCCAGTGTACTGATCGGTGAAGTTGTGCATCTTGATTTCGGGAATGCCGATCAGAAGAATCGGCTCATCGTGATGGATCACCCGGGTTCCCCGGATGATGCCATCGGTATCGAGCACCACCATGACGTTCAGGGGCTTGCCGGAATAAGCCGGAGTTTGTACGAAATCGAGGGTCTGATAGGCGTAACCTACCAACTCGTCACCAGCGTAGAGTTCCTGAATGGCGCGATTGTCTTCGCGCGGCTGGAAACTGGTCACAGACGGCATGGCGCCCTGAATCACCTGACGCCCCGCGACGGGCGCATACTCACTCAGAGGTTGGGCGTTCGCAGCCGCAGCCAGAACCATCAGCATAATAAAAACTAGGCGGACTGCATTTAACACTTAAACCCCCAATACAGTTTGAATACTACAAGGGTGGACTCAAATTGGTGGCAATCAAATACCTCTATTTGAATACATCCGCCCGGGAGCCAGCCACGACTAACCGAGATTGACCGCCTGACCGGTTCGATCCAGAGGCAGATAATTCCCGAGGTGTCCCATGCGGATACTCTCGACCATCATGGTCAGGGGTTGCTGGGCCTCATCGCTGCTGGGCTCGGTTCCGCCGCGACCAGACATCGCCGCGACAAAGACCACGTCCCAGTCCTGGCCGGTACGGCTGGACTCTTCTGCAAGCACAAGGAATTCCGGAGCTTCTTTCGGGGTTTTATCCACGCAGATGACCGGGGTCAGTGCCCCGCCCTCACCGCGCTCAAAAGCGGCTTTCTCGGCTGCCGAGGCGTCATCCGGCAGTTCGGCTTTGCAGAACACGAACAGAAAGCGCTGGGGCTCCTGCTCCTGTAGGCTGGCCTGAACAAGGTCCTGGTAACTGGCGATCATAAAATTCCCCTGGAATTCGAGACTGAAAAAAGGGCCCGGAGGGCCCGAAAGGTTACTGACTGATGTCTATCAGTCGCTGAGGGTCGGATATAAAGAGTTTGCTGCGATTGACCCGAACCAGGCCGCTGGCTTTAAGGTCTGCCAGGATACGGGAGAAGGTCTCTGGCTGCATGGCAAGGCGCGAGGCCACCAGGCACTTGGGCAGTGGCAGCTCTACTTCAGCACCTTCGGAGCTGCCATCCGGTAACAGGTCAATCAGGTAGCGGATCAGGCGGTCCCTGGCGTTCTGGACGGTCATGATTTCCAGGTCGTGAAAGCGGCTGACCGCGCGCATGGCGTAGTGGCGCAGCGCGGCCTGGGCGTATTCCGGGTGCTGGGCGAGCAGCTCCTGGTAGGCTTTGACCGGGATCATGAGCACTTCACTGGATTTTAGCGCTTCGGCGTAGCAGGCGTACCGGGGCGGCTCGGCGTAGATCATGACTTCGGCAAAGCAGTCGCCGGGGGCGATGCTGTCGAGAGTTCGGTCGATGCCGGAGGAATCCAGGCGGTAGAGTCTGAGTCGGCCGGAGAGGACAAAAAAGAAGTGGTGAGCCGGCATGTCCTGGCGGTACAGCAGTTGGTGGTGGCCCAGGCGCAGTCGACGGGACTGGTGAATCAGGTTGTCGAGGTCGTTGGCTTTGAGACTGCCGAACAGGGCGTGGCTGCGGAGGGTTTCCAGGCCATCGTTTTCATCAAGTGTGTTGTTGACGGCGACGAGAACAGGTTTACTGTGTCGGTTGTCGGCGCTTTGGGTGATGGCCATGGTCTATCCCTCTGTGCAAATTCATGCATTCTAGATCTTGTTTTTAATAGTAGAAGGATACCGCTGAAAAAGCGCTCCCTCGATGGGGGTATAAAGCGGGTTCTTGTTGGATAGTTGAGTTAAGTCAACTATTCGCCTTGCTAACCAGTTTTCGTGTTCTGGTGCAAAGGTTGGCGGCGGGTAAGGCTTTCCAAAACACGCTGTGAATACATCCCTGTACGCTCTGCTACGCCCCTCAACGCTTATTGCTCCTGCGTCGCGCTGAGGGTCCTGGGCAGGCCATCCATGGCCAGCCCGTGAAGCGCTTTCGCGCTCCACCCATGGCTCCGCACAGTTTTGGGAAGGCCTACCCACACGCCCGCTTGAACATTGGAGTGGGTTTCGCTTCGACTGAATTAAGGAAATGACGATGAGTGACGCTCAGATTGTGAACGCCACCCGTAAATGGGTTGAAGAGGTTGTGGTTGGCTATAACCTGTGTCCGTTTGCGAAGCGGGAACTGGTTAGAGACCGGGTCCGCTTTGTGATGACGGACGCGGAGAACGAAGACGATCTTCTGAAAGCCCTGCATTCCGAGTTGCAGCGTTTGGAAGACGAACCGGAAATTGAAACAACGCTGTTGATTCATCCGGGTGTGTTGCAGGACTTTGATGCCTACAACGAGTTCCTGGACACGGCCGAAGGCCTGGTGGCGTATCTGGAGCTGGAGGGCATCTACCAGGTTGCCAGTTTCCATCCGGATTACCAGTTTGCCGAGACCGAGCCGGGTGCGGCGGAGAACTATACCAATCGGTCACCTTACCCTATGCTGCATTTGTTGCGGGAAGCGAGTCTTGAGGCGGCGATTGATAGCCATCCGGATGTGGATGGGATTCCTGACCGGAATATTGCCCTGATGAATGAGCTTGGTGCTGAGAAGATGCAGAGTGTTCTACTGAGTTGCCTTGAGAGTTCATCGAATACAGCTGAATAGTTTGAGGCGCCTGCGGGGGA